>JANOZI010000194.1:0-17338 GCA_031429375.1 Acidobacteriota bacterium
GCAATGGAAGCGACGACCGAGATTGTCCAGAAGAAGGAGATCGTCGTGCGGTTCGTCGACCCGTCCGAGCCCATGGGCGTAAGAGGCGACGGGAATCGCCTGCAGCAGATCTTCAGGAACGTGCTGTTCAACGCGCTGGAATTCACTCCTCCGGGCGGCGCCGTCACCATTACGCTCATCCGCGAAGACGACCGCGGCGTGGTTCGCGTTCGCGATACCGGAGCGGGCATCGTTTTGGAATTCCTGCCATTCGTATTCGAGATGTTCAAGCAGCAGGAAGAGGGAACCCGTCGCACCCATGCGGGAATGGGTATCGGCCTCGCGCTGGTCAAAAAACTGGTGGAGGCCCACAGCGGCACGGTGGCGATAGCCAGTCAGGGACCGGGCCACGGCACCGAGGTGACGATTCGGCTCCCTCTCGTTGAAGAAACCGTAGCGGAGGCGCCGGTCAACGCGGGGACGGGTCGCCTGCAGAGACTGGATGGCCTCCGCATTCTCGTGGTCGAAGACATCGACGACTCGCGCGAGGCGACTCGACTGATGCTCGAATGGCTGGGCGCCGATGTGAGGACCGCCAATGACGGAGTCGAAGGGCTGGCCGCCGCGATGGCCGAGCACGTCGACCTGGTGGTCTGCGATCTCCGGATGCCGCGCATGAACGGATTCGAGTTCCTGCACGCGCTGCGTCATGTGGAGGGGCACGCGAACCAGCCCGTCATCGCCATTTCCGGCCTCGCCAGCAGCGCCGACCATCAGCGTATCGAGGCCGCTGGTTTCGCCGGGTATGTCGACAAGCCGTTCGACGACGTCAGCCTTCTTGCCGCGATTGACGATGCCATGGCTCGCCGAGGGCCCATCAGAACTTCGTGAACGTCACGCGTGTCTCCGCGCTTTCCTTATAACCGTAGCGGATCGCTTTGGCGCGCAGCGTCATCGGAGCATCAACCAGGATCGGTCCCGTGTAGAGCCGCCACTTCGGCGTCGGTCCCTCCTCGGTGGTATACCCGATGGAAGCGCCTTGGGTCGGCAGGTAGACAACGACCTCGGTCGGCCCCTCGATTTTCATCGTCGCCTGCCTCGCCGGAGCATCAGTCGTCCGTCGCGGCACGATGTAGGGTTGGGCGGTTTCCGGCTGCACGCCGCCCGGCCACATCCGCTGAATCATCTCGGGCTCGTTCAGCAGACCCTGATCACCGACGCGCGCCATCCAGTCCGTCACGGCGTCGCGCATCCGGTCGAGCGTTGCACGATGAGCTGGCTCCGCCGACAGATTGCGGATCTGGTGAGGATCGGCCTTCGTGTCGTAGAGCTCCTCCGCTGGACGCTGGGTTCGCATCCAGAGTGCCGCGGGCCCCGTCAGCTTCCTTTCGGCCTGCAGCCTGAGCCATTCCTGCATGATGGCGCTCTGATTGCGATAGATGATGTGGCCCGCGTACGGAAGTTCCGGCGAGAAGTTGCGGATGTACAGAAACCTCGCGTCGCGAGCGGATCGCATCATGTCGTATTCAATGTCCATCCGGTCGCGCGCCGCGAACACGAACGCGGGTGCCGGCGCAGCTCTGGGACCGATCAATACCCGCCCTTGGATATGCGTCGGGATCTCCACGCCGGCCAGCGCGAGCACTGTCGGCGCGAGATCGATGAAGCTGACGAGCTCGTCGCGGACGGCACCGGGCGTCACCGTCGCGCCCAATGTCGTCGGCCATCGGATCATGAGCGGCACACGAAGACCGGAGTCGTAGAGCGATCGCTTGGCTCTGGGCACGCCGTCGCCGTGATCGCTCCAGTAGAACACGATGGTGGAGTCCGCCAGTCCGTCGGCTTCGAGTTGCTCGAGAATCTCCCCGACCTGCCCATCCATGTCGGCGATGTTGTCGTAGACGCGGGCGAGCTCTTCGCGCACGACAGGGGTGTCCGGGTAGTACGGCGGAACCTGAAGCGCTGCCGGATCGGTGACGAGCTTCTTCCCCTTGCGCGCCGGACTCGACGGGAAAATCTGGCTTTCGTGCGTCACCTCGAGGTTGAACACCGAGAAGAACGGCTGGCTGCGGTCCGCGCGGTTGCGCCAGTGCGCGGTGCGGCCGAGGTCGTCCCAGATGGTGAAGGGAACGCCGAACTGATAATCGGTTTTGGCACGGTTCGTCGTGTAGTAGCCGGCCGCCCGCAGGTACTCCGGAAATGCCTTCACGTAGAACGGCGGCACCGCCAGGTACGGTCCCGGAAGCTCGGGCACCCTGTCCTCCGTCGTCCGCATGTGGTGCGCACCAATCGCTGTTTGGTACATGCCGGTGATGACGGCCGCGCGGCTTGGTGCGCACACCGGCGCGGTCGTGAACGCGTGGGTATAGCGGACGGATTCGCGGGCCAGCCGATCGAGCACGGGCGTGCGCGCGATCGAGTCACCGTAGGCACCGAGCCGCGGGCTCATGTCTTCGTTTGAAATCCAGACGATGTTCGGCCGGCGCGGTGCGGGCGCCGGCGTTTGTGCCCAGGCCGGTCTCGTCTCAGCCGCGGTCAAACTGACAGCGGTTGCCACCGCGACAACTGCCGCGAGCGCTCGGCCGCGCCTCATTGCCCGCTCATACGCGTGAGGAGTCGTCGCATCTCGGCCACAACGCTCTGATGTTTCGGATCTGCCGCGAGGTTGTTGGACTCCTGCGGATCGTCGACTTCGTTGTACAGCTCGGCGCCCCGCTTGCCCTCGTCCCACTCCGTGTATCGCCACTTCTCGGTTCGAACGCTAAAGCCCATGTACCCCGCCGCCACCGAACCTCTCAGCACCTGTGTGAGCGCCGGGTGATCCCACTTCGCGTCCGGGTCCTTCAGGAGTGGCGCGAGTGAGCGACCGTGGAGACCCCCCGGCGCGCGCACGCCAGCCAGAGCGGCAAGCGTTGGATAAATGTCCAGGAACTCGACCCCCCTCGACGTCGAGCGCCCCGTCTTCGAGATGCCCGCACCCGCGATGATCAACGGCGCGCGCGCCGAGCGCTCGAACAAGGTCTGCTTCATCCACTGGCCGTGCTCGCCCAGGTGATAGCCGTGATCGCTGATGAACACGACGATGGTGTTCTCCGTGAGGCGCAGGCGATCGAGCGCGTCGAGCACTCGGCCGACGTTCGCGTCGAGAAAGCTGATGGAGGCGTAGTACGCCCTGATACTTTCCCGCTGTCGCTGCTCGCTGATTCCCCAGTGTGGCGGAACGGTAAACCACGCGGCGGGGGGCGCACGCGATGCGGGAGATGCCGCGGGCGCAGGAATCCTGTCCAGTGGATACAGATCGAAGTACTTCCGGGGGGCAATGAAGGGACAGTGCGGCCGGTAGAAGCCGGCGCCGATAAAGAAGGGGCGATCCTTGTGTTTCTCGAGGAGCGCGATCGTTTCCGCTGCCACTTTGCCGTCGGTGTGTTCCTCGTCGGCTGCTGGCGAGGCGTAGTACGCCAGCGCGCTGCCAAGCCCGCGCCTCGGCGTGAGATTCGTGAGCTGCGTTTCTTCGTCCTTGTCAATGCCACGGGGATTAACGAACGCGTCCCATGACGCGGGATCGTCGAGACCGCTCGTGCCAATCTGGCCGGGATTTCCGTAGTGATAAATCTTGCCGACCCGTGCGGCGACGTAACCGTTGCGCCTGAACATCTGCGGCAAGGTCACCACCTCCGGCAACACCTGGCGAAAATCGGTCTCCAGATCGTGGACTCGAGTGGTGTCGGGTCGCAGACCCGTCAGCAGCGAGACCCGGCTCGGACTGCACAGCGGGAACTGGTTATACGCACGATCGAATCGCACTCCACGAGCGGCGAGGCGATCGAGGTTGGGACTCTTCACCAGCGGGTGACCGTACGTGCCCAGGTCGTTGTTCAGATCGTCGGCCATGATGAGCAACACGTTGGGGGTCCCGTTGGGCCGGCTGACCTGCGCCTGCGGCGCTCCAACGAACACGGCGCAGAACACGGTTATCCCCAGCGTCCGAGCGATGTCTCGACGCATGCGTGGCATACTCGCACGGTCGCTCCCGGCGAGCAAGGCAGGAGTCGCAGAGCGAACGCCGGAGACGAAGATGGAACCGAGAGTCGTTACGATCACCATCCTGCTGGCGCTCGCGGCTGTGAACGCGACCGCCCAGACCGGGGTGGAGAACCGCCCGAACGTCGTCCTCATTTACGCCGACGACCTGGGCTACGGCGATGTCTCGGCTTATGGCGCGCGGCGCTTGAAGACGCCGAACATCGACCGGCTCGCCCGCGAAGGCGTCCGGTTCACGGACGCCCACGCGCCGGCAGCCACCTGCACACCCTCTCGTTACGCGATGCTCACCGGCGAGTACGCGTGGCGGAAAGCCGGCACCGGTGTTCTGCCGGGCAACGCGGCACTGATCATCGAACCGGGCCGGACGACGCTGGCCAGCGTGTTTCAGCGGGCCGGCTATGCCACCGGTGTGGTGGGCAAGTGGCACCTCGGCCTCGGTCCCGCGGGGGGACCGAACTGGAACGGGGAGATTCGGCCGGGCCCGACCGACATCGGCTTCGACTCCGCCGTCATCATGGCCGCCACTGGCGACCGGGTTCCTACCGTCTACGTCGAGAATCGCCACGTCGTCGGACTCGATGCGGCCGATCCGATCGGCGTGAGCTACGACCAGCCGTTAGGAGACTCGCCGACCGGTCGCGGGAACCCGAATCTTCTCAAGCTGCATCCCAGCCACGGTCACGACCAGACCATCGTCAACGGCATCAGCCGGATCGGCTATATGACCGGCGGCAAGGCGGCGCTCTGGAAGGACGAGGACATGGCGGACGTCTTTACCCGCAAGGCGACCGCTTTCATCGAGCAGCATCGCGCCAAGCCATTTTTCCTGTTCTTCGCGCTGCACGATCCACACGTGCCACGAGCGCCGCACCCGCGTTTTGTCGGCGCCACGTCGATGGGGCCGCGCGGTGACGCGATTGCGCAACTCGACTGGTCGGTCGGCGAGGTTCTCGCCACGCTCGACCGGCTCGAGCTCACAACGAACACCCTCGTCCTCTTCACGAGCGACAACGGCCCCGTGCTCGACGACGGGTATCGGGATGAGGCTGTCGAGAAGCTGGGCGATCATGCGCCCGCGGCGCCATTTCGTGGCGGCAAGTACAGCAACTTCGAGGGCGGTACGCGGGTCCCGTTCGTGGTGCGCTGGCCGGCGCGAGTGAAGCCGGCCGTGTCCGATGCGCTGATCTCGCAAGTCGACCTCATCGCGTCGTTCGCGGCGCTGGTAGGGGCCGGCAAGTCTGATCCAACTGCGCGGGACAGCGAGAACGTGCTGCCGGCGCTGCTGGGCACGTCGAAGACAGCGCGAACGGTGCTGGTCGAGCAGGCGGGCTCGCTTTCACTCAGGCAGGGACGTTGGAAGTACATCGAACCGAGTCAGGGGCCGAGAATTCAGCAGAACACGAAGACGGAACTCGGCAACGATCCAGAACCACAGCTCTACGATCTGGTGGCAGACGAGGCCGAGCGGAACAATCTCGCCGCGGCGCGGCCCGAGAAGGTGCGCGAACTGGCCGCGATGCTCGAGGGAATCCGGCGAGTCGGTGCACAGCCCGCCACCGTCAAGCGCCCGAACATCGTTCTGGCCATCGCCGACGACTGGTCGTTCCCTCACGCCGGCATCTACGGAGATCCGACGGTCAGCACGCCGAACGTCGATCGTGTCGCGCGGGAGGGCGCGCGGTTCACTCACGCGTTCACCGCGGCGCCGTCGTGCACGCCCTCGCGCGCGGCGCTCCTGACAGGACAGGCCGTTCATCGGCTGGAAGAGGGCGGCAACTTGCACGGGTTTCTTCCGCAGGCGTACGCGGTTTATCCCGATCTGCTGGAACAAGCGGGCTATCGCATTGGATACGCAGGGAAGGGTTGGGGTCCTGGCCGGTTCGAGCCGGGCGGGCGCGGCAGGAACCCCGCGGGGCCGCAGTTCAAGGGCTTCGATGACTTCATGGAGCGGCGCCCGAAGGGAAGCCCGTTCGTTTTCTGGTTCGGGAGCAACGATCCTCATCGGCCTTACGAGCCTGGGACCGGGGCGCAGAGCGGGCTGAAGCCGGACCGGGTCCAGGTTCCGCGATTTCTGCCAGACACGCTCGCCGTCCGGAACGATCTTCTCGACTACTACTTCGAAGTCCAGCGATTCGATCGGGATCTCGGACGCATCATCGAAGCACTCGAACGTGCGGGCGAGCTCGACAACACGATCATCATCGTGACGTCGGACAACGGCATGCCCTTCCCACGGGCCAAGGCGACCGTCTACGATGGCGGTGCGCGCGTGCCGCTCGCCATCCGATGGCCTGGCGTCGCCCGGGCAGGCGCGGTGATCGATGCGTTCGTGAGCCTCACCGATGTCGCGCCCACCCTGCTGGAAAGCGCGGGGTTGAAGCCGCTTGCGATGATGACGGGCCGCACCCTGTTGCCGCTCCTGCGGGGTCAGTCACAACCCGCACGCGATCGCGTCTTCATCGAACGGGAGCGCCATGCGAATGTCAGGCGAGGTGATCTGAGTTACCCGGCCCGAGCGATCAGAACGAACGACTATCTCTACATCCGGAACTTCCGCGCCGATCGCTGGCCGGCGGGCGACCCCCAACAATACGTTGCGGTGGGGCCGTTCGGGGACATCGACGGAAGCCCGTCGAAGTCTCTGCTCCTGGATCGGCAAACCGATCCGGCGATCGCGTCGTTCTTCAAACTCGCCACCGCGAAACGTCCGGCCGAGGAGCTCTACGACTTGAAGCGTGACCCGCACCAGGTCGACAACGTCGCCGGGCGGCCTGCGCACCGCGCCGCGCAGCAACGTCTTCGCGCCGACCTGGATCGCTGGATGCGCGAGACCGGCGATCCGCGCGCGACCACAGACGACGACCGCTGGGATCGATTCCCGTACTACGGGGAGCCGGCCAAATCGACGCCTATTGCGACACGGATTGCACCAGGCGGAATCCGAGATTCGACGTCCCGCTGGTGACTTCGGACTTTCCCCGACTGCCCACCAGGTAACGCGCGCAGTACTGATCCGTGCAGAGATACGATCCCCCGCGCAGCACACGTTTGGCAGCGCCCGGTTCCTGAGGGTCGAAACTGTCGGCTGGTCCCTGCGGGTTGCGCACGGTCGCTCCCGCCTGCGCCCGCGGGACGTAGGTGTCCGGCCGGTACCAATCGGCGCACCACTGCCACACGTTTCCGCCCATGTCGTAGAGGCCGAATCCATTTGGCGGAAACGCCGTGACCGGCGACGTCCCGGAGTGGCCATCCTCACCGCGGTCTCTCGCGGGGAATTGTCCCTGCCAGGTATTCGCGGCAGCCTTCCCGCCCGGGGTCAGGTCGTTGCCCCACGGATACTTGTGTCGATCGAGGCCCCCGCGCGCGGCGAACTCGAACTCCGCTTCCGTCGGCAGCCGCTTGTTGGCCCATTTCGCGTACGCCACGGTGTCCTCGAAGGCGACGTGGACGACGGGGTGATCGGCCCGCTCCTTCAGCCCGGGGCCCCCGACGCGCGTAGTTTGCGCGTTGGGGTGGAGGATGCTGCCTGTGCCCTCGGGACGCTGCCAGTTCGCGCCCGGTGTGTAGTGCCACCACTGCAGAGGATTGTCGAGCGGCACCGGCGTCTCGGTGGGACTGAAGACGGCGGAGCCCGGCACCAGTTTGTCTCGCGGCACGCCAGGATAGTCGTTGGGATCGAGCGGGCGTTCGGCCACGGTCACGTATCCGGTGGCGCTGACGAACCGTTCGAACTCGGCGTTGGTGACCGGCGTGCGGTCCATCCAGAAACCGCCGACCTCGACGAGGTGCACCGGAAGCGCATCGGGCATGCCGCAGTTCTCGCAACCCATCCAGAATGTGCCGCCAGGAACCCACACCATTCCCGCGGGCGCCGGGCCTGGTGCGGCTGTGGTGTTGACGTGCGCGGCAGCCGGGGCCCCCGCCACGCGTCCTTTGCGTGGTGGGGTGGAAGCCGCGGACGCGGCGCCGGTGGACGTCGCTTCGGAAGCCGGGGGATGTCCCGCGTGCGAGTCAGGCTCCGACGTGCAGGCTGCGCAGGCCGCCAGGACGACTGCGAGCACCATCGACATGCTGCTGGAAGCGGAGGCTGTCATTTCTTGGGGATCCTACTTCGCCTACGAGTGCCTCGGGTCGGTTTCCACTCAGGTTGGGAGTGATCACGTGAGGGTTGCCTGCCGCGCGGAGAGCGTCCCAGCGATGATGAAGCTTCAGAAGTTGTACTTCAGCCCAAACTGGATCTGTCTCGCGCTATTCGACGTGCTGGTGACGCGGCCGCCGGCCGCGGTATCAATCGCGGTGTTCGGCGCCGCGAAGTAGACGGAGTTGAGCAGGTTGAACGCCTCCGCACGGAACTCCAGGGTCGAGGACGCGGTGACCGCAAACCGCTTGAACAGCGAGGCATCGACATTCCATTGGTGATCGGCCCGGAGAATGTTTCTTCCGGAGTTTCCGTAGGTAAACGGGGCGGGTTCGACAAACGCGCTCCGGTCGAACCAGGCAGTCAGCGTCGGGGTCTGCGCCTCGCCTGAACCGACACGATCGGGCCGTTGGCCTCCGACGCCGGTATTCGCGACATCGCGAGAGATGGTCGGCGTGAATGGCAGACCGCTGCGGTAGGTGATGATGCCCTGCACCTGCCACCCCGCGACGAGCGCGTTGGCCAGCCGTCCCGCTCCGCCAAGGAAAGACTTCCCGCTGCCGAACGGTAACTCAGCGCCAAAGCTCAGTGCCAGCAGATGCGGAATATCAAAAGACGACGGTCCGGTGTCGTAGGTAAAGTTCCCGCGTGGCGCCGGCGCCGTGGTGAGGCTCCTGGAAAACGTATAGGACGCAAGATACCAGAGGCCGCCGGACGGTCGCTTCTGGAGCTTGGCCTGCAGCGCGTGATACTCGCTAGACAGGGCCTGACTATGAATGTTGAGGTTGCCGAATCGCGGATACGGCCGTCGCGCCTGGATATTGCCGGGCCCGGGTTCCGGAATGTTGATCGGTTCGGCCTGTTGCTGATTTGAGCCTTTGGTGCCCACATAGTTCAGCTCCGCGCTGATCCGCCCGGAGAGCGCCTGTTGGACGCCGACATTCCAGCGCTGGTCGGACCCCATGCTCGCTTCCAGCGGGAGCGGGGTCCAACCGATGCTCCCAACAGACGCGCCAAAGGGCACGCCGAGAAAGTAGTCGGCCAGGGTCCGTGTTGGCAGCACGTTCGCCGTGGCGTTCACGCCTTCGCTCAGGCTGAAGGGAAGAAAATTGAAGTTCAACCGGCCGCTCGTGCCTTCCGCTTCGTAGAAACGGCCGTAGCCGCCGCGAATGACCGTGCGATCTCCAAAGAGCCGCCACGCCGCTCCAATGCGGGGCGCGAGCTGTCGCGTATCGTTTTTCGTGATATTGAGCGGCACGCCGGCTTGACTGCTGGTCTGAATCAAGTCGCCAAACAGAGCGTACCCCACTTCTGCGAGAGGCTGGGCCTGGAGATCGATCTGATTGGTCCTGCTCGAGACAATGATCGGCTTGTCGCGCGTGGGATCGAACGCGGCCGCCTGATTGCGATAGCCGGTCAACCAGGGCGTGTACTCATATCGCAGGCCGAGATTGAGCGTCAGGCTGTTGGTGATTCTCAGGTCGTCTTGCACGAACCCGTGCCAATACGTGCCGAACCCACCCCACCAGGTCGCCGGGTTCGAACGGGTCGCGCTGGCCGGATATCCGAGCATCCAGTCGGCAAACCCGTTGCCGGTGCCCGCAGGCGAGGCGGGACGCTGGGTCATGACGCCGGTAAAGTTGAAGACGCCGTTGTGGCTGCGCGCGTCGGTGAACAGGATGTGCCGGCGGTACATCCTGCCGCCGAACTTGAGGATATGCTTTCCTTTGATCCACGTCACGTTATCGGTCAGCTCGTATTCACCCCGGTTCTGCCATTTCGGCCGGCCGTCGCCGGCATTTCCTGAAAACCCCGCATAACCGGAAAACGAGAAGGCCGGCAGGCTGGCGATGTTCGGATCCTGTATGCCATCGAGTCCGGTGACGCCCGCCTGCCGGAGCAGATCGACACCCTGGCCCTGCAGGTACGCCGTGGATCGATACTCTCCGTACATGCGGCTGAACCGAAACTCGTGCACCATCGACGAGCCGAAATTCGACGTCAGTGCCATCGCCAGGTTGAAGGCAGGTCCCTCCAGGCGCGTGGCACCGAGCGCGGGCCAGGCGCTCGGTCGCTCCTCGGCGCTGACGTGCTTGCTGAACCGCGCAAACAACCTGTGCTGCGCATTGATCGTCTGATCGACGCGAAGCGTGAGCTGGTTGGCATCGAATGCCGTGATTGGGTTCGACACGAACGTGTCACCCGCGGTGTTCGGCAACGGAATGTACTGATTGAAAAACAGCGCCTGGGCCGAGAGGCGATTCTGCGGGATGAGGTTGTCGGCGAATTGGGTCCGCAATGCGGCACCACCGGCAGGGTTCGCGGCCGTGGTCAGCGGGTCGAAGATCGGCGCAAGGCCACGGAAGTCGCCCGCGCGTTGCGCCGCGGTCGGAACGATACTGACGTTGACGTTGCCTTCTTGCCGCCGCTGTCCCTCATAACTGGCGAAGAAGAAGGTTTTACTCTTGCCATTGTAGAGCCCCGGAATCAGCACCGGGCCGCCAAACGTGCCGCCGAACTGGTGGCGCTCCAGTTTCTCCTTTGACGTCGCGAAGAAATTCCGCGCATCGAAGGCGTCGTTGCGCAGGAATTCGAACACGCCGCCGTGGAAGACGTTGCCACCGGACTTGGTGGTCACGTTGAAGGTCGCGCCGGCGCCGTGGAATTCCGCCGAGTAGGCGTTCTGTTGCACGCTGAACTCCTGCACCGCGTCGACCGAGGTCTGGATCCACGTGCCACCCTGATGCTCTTCGGTCACATCCACGCCGTCGAGGAGGAATCGGGTCTGCGCGCCGCCGACGCCGCCGATGACGTTGCCGTTCACGGCCTCCGGCCGGACGTTCTGCACGTTGCCGGTGGGGGGCAACAGCGCGACGCCTGAGGTGAGCCGCGCCAGCTCGTGAAAGCCTCTCCCATTGAGCGGCAGATCTACGATCTGCTCGTTCGTAATCACCTGACTCAGCGTAGCGGACTCGGTGTTGAGGAGCGGCACTTCGGCCGTGACTTGCACCTCCGTCGAGAGTGTCCCGAGATCGAGCGTCAGCTCGACGCGGGCCGACTGGCCGACCGTGAGCACCAATCCATCTCGTACGGTCTTCTGGAAGCCAGGGATCTCGGCGCTCACTCTGTAGGCCCCCGGATCGAGCGGGGTGACGACGTAATTGCCGGCAGAATCGGTGATGACGCTTCTGGCGACAGTCGTGGCGAGGTTCGTCACGGTCACGGTCACCGCGGGGATCCCCGCGTGCTGCGGGTCGAAGACGGTTCCGACGATGCGTCCCGACTGAAGCTGGGCGAAGACGATGGTGCCGCCGACTGGACAAAGCGCCGCCGCCAGAACAGCCACGCGCGCCAGCATCCTCAAGTTCATGTGTCTTCCTCTACACATCGCAGATCTCGATGGCCCGGCTCAGGGCAGCAATGGGATCGTGCCCAGGAGCAGGCGAGTACTCGTGGGCAATGTACCCCGTAAAATTGAGATCGGCGATGGCCTGTGCGATAAATCGATAGTTCAGCTCCTGCGTCTCGTCAATCTCGTGACGGCCGGGATTCCCCCCGGTATGAAAATGGCTGATCCACTTGAAATGGTCGCGAATATTGCGGACGATATCCCCGTCCATGATCTGCGCATGGTAGATGTCGTAGAGGATCGTCACCCGGGGTGAATTGACGCGCGACACCACGTCGACGCCCCACGCAATGTGATCGAACATGTAGTCCTTGTGATTCACCTTGCTGTTCAAATACTCCATGCACAGCGTCACGCCCTTGTCCTCGGCCTGCGCCTTGACACGATTCAGGAAGGCGACAGCGGTGTCGGCGCCTGCCCGATCGTCCATCCCCTGGCGGTTACCTGAGAACGTGATGATGTTCGGCACGCCGTTGGCGGCAGCCTCGTCGATGGCTGCGCGCAACGACTGTTCGAGCCTGTCGTGATTCTCCTTCGAATTGATCGCATTTGAAATCGTCCCGCCCGGTCCGCCCGGATACATCGTGGGAACCAAGCCGTATTTCTTGAGCATCGGCCAGTCGGCGGGCCCGATCAAATCGAACCCGTGGCAGCCCAGGCGGGCGGCCTCGCGGCAGGCATCTTCGAACGGCATATTGCGGCCGAAGACACCGCGCGTCACCGCTTGTTTGAGTCGCCCCTTTCGCTTCACGGCAGCGGATGGGGCCGTTTGCGGCAATGCCGCGACAGCGGCGGCCAGGCTGAACACGAAGTCTCGACGGCGCATCAATCCTCCATTCACGATCTGCTACTTCTGCGGCTTCAGCAATTGACATGATGTTCCTCGCGGCGAGCGAGCCGGTCGGCGCATCATAGCCCTGACCCGGTATAATCGGCACCTGCGGTCGAAGGGCACGAAGGGGGTGTGGTGTGCGCATGAACCGTCTGACGCGGTGGCTCGTGTTGGGGTGTGCCGCCGCGTTGCTGACCGGCTCGGTGCTCGCGCGTGCGCAGGCCCCGGTTCCGGCGACTCCGGCGACCACGGTCATCGATTTCGCGCGCGACATCCAGCCGATCTTCGAACAGTACTGCTACCAGTGCCACGGGCAGACCACGGCGCGCGGGCGACTGCGCTTGCACGCGCCGGAGTTCATCCGCAAGGGCGGCGCGTCAGGGCCGGCGATCGCGCCCGGCAAGAGCCACGACAGCCTGTTGATGCGGCGCGTGCTCGGATTGGGGGGAGACGGGCGGATGCCGCTCGACGGCGATCCGTTGCCGGGCCCTGCGATCGCGCGTCTGCGCGCGTGGATCGATCAGGGCGCGGCGATCTCGGGAGAGCCCCTGGCAGGTACTCCGGTGCGCGGGACCTCCGAGCCGGCACCCGTCGACGAGCACTGGGCGTATGTGAAACCCAGGCGCCCGGAGCTGCCCCCCATCGCGAGGCTCGCCGGATGGCTCGAATGGATCCGCAGTCCCATCGACCGCTTCGTACTGGCGCGCCTTGAAGCAGAAATGCTGTCGCCCTCTGCCGAGGCGGGCAGGGCCACGCTGCTTCGCCGCGTCACGCTGGATCTGACCGGTCTGCCGCCGACGCCAGCGGAGCTCGATGCGTTCATGGCCGACACCTCGCGCGACGCCTACGACCGCGTCGTGGATCGACTGCTCGCCTCGCCGCACTACGGTGAACGATGGGCGCGCCCCTGGCTGGACCTCGCGCGCTATGCCGACACGAACGGCCACGAAAAAGACAACCGCCGCGCGATTTGGAAGTACCGCGACTGGGTCATCGACGCGCTGAACCGCGACATGCCGTTCGACACGTTCACCATCGAGCAGATCGCCGGCGATATGCTTCCCGATGCCACCGCTCAGCAGAAGATCGCAAGCGGCTTCCACCGCAACGCGATGACCAACGAAGAGGGTGGTGTCGATCCGGACGAGTCGCGCTACGAAGTCCTCGTCGATCGCGTCAACACCACGGCAACGGTGTGGCTGGGCACGACGCTGGCGTGCGCGCAGTGCCACAACCACAAGTACGATCCATTCAGCCAGAAGGACTACTTCCGCCTGCTCGCGTTCTTTGCCAACGGCGACTTCGAGAGCCGATCGTTCGGCGATGGCACGCGCTACTTCGAGCCCACCCTGGATCTCGCGACGCCGGACCAGGAAGCGGCGCGCAAAGAGCTGCAGGCCAGGGTCGACCGGCTCGCACAGGAGCTGAGGACGGTGACGCCGGAGGTCCGCGAAGCCCAGGCGCGGTGGGAGCAGTCGATCCGCTCGGCAGAGAGTGCCTGGACGCGGCTCGCGCCGCGGAACGTCAGCGCCACCAATGGCGTCGTGCTGACAGCGTTGACGGACGGCTCGGTGCTGGCATCGGGCGCCAATCCGCCGCTCACGTCGTACACCGTGACGGCTGACACGACCGTGCAGGGCATCACCGGTGTGCGCCTCGAAGCCATGCCGGACCCAGCACTGCCCAAGGGCGGGCCGGGACGCGACGGCTACGGGCATTTCCGCGTCACCGGCATTCACGTCGAAGTGGCATCCGCCTCCGAGCCGGGGTCCCCGACGCGGCAGCCGCGTTGGGGTGGGGAGCCGCCTCGCGCCATTCGATTCGAGACGCTCAAGGTCAACGACTCGGCGTCCCCCTTCGAACCCGGGGATCTGCTCGGTTTCAAAGCCCAAGGCTACGATCGCAAACGCGGGTCGTGGGCCATCAACGCGATGCGCGACGCCCAGCGCGTGCCGCGCCAAGTCGTCCTCGCCGCCGCGGCGCCGTTCGGCGAACCCGGCGGCACGCGGATCACGGTCCGCATCGATCACCTCGACGGCACGATCGGGCAGGGCATCGGGCGCTTCAGACTCTCCGTGACAGACGCGGCGAATCCGCTCGAGGGGGCTGACCTTGCCGCACGGCTGCGGCCAACACTCGATCTGCCAATCGCCGAGCGTACCGCCGCGCAGGCCGAAGATCTCGCCGCGATCTTTCGCTCGGTCAGCCCGTTGCTCGCGCCCGCTCGCGCCGCGCTCGCCGCGGCCCGCAAGGCGCTCGCCGACCTCCAGATTCCCTCGACGCTGGTGATGAGGGAGCGCCCGTCGTTCGAGCGGCCGTCGTTCGAGGTCCGCGTGCGAGGCAGCTTTGCCGCCAAAGCCGAGCGCGTCTACGCCCACACACCCGCTGCGCTGCACGCGGTGCGCGAGGACCAACCCATGAACCGGCTCGGCCTGGCGCGCTGGCTGGTCGACGAGAACAACCCGCTCGTCGCGCGCGTGGCGGTCAATCGGCTCTGGGAGCAGATCTTCGGGCGCGGACTCGTGGAGACGAGCGAGGACTTCGGCGCGCAGGGTTCGCCGCCCACGCACCCGGAGCTGCTCGACTGGCTGGCCACCGAGTTTGTCGCCAGGGGCTGGAGCCAGAAAGCCCTGATCCGTGAGATCGTGCGGTCGGCCACGTACCGGCAGTCATCGGCCGTCACGCCGCAGCTCGCCGACCGCGATCCGTACAACCGGCTGCTGGCGCGAGGGCCGCGTGTCCGCTTGGAGGCCGAGATGGTTCGCGACGTTGCGCTCGCAGCCGCCGGCCTGCTCAGCCCGAAGATGTTCGGCCCAAGCGTGTTCCCCTTACAGCCCGACGGCATCTGGAACATGCCCTACAGCAGCGACAAGTGGACGACCAGCAGCGGCGAGGATCGCTATCGACGCAGTTTGTACACGTTCTGGCGCCGCACCTCGCCGTATCCGAGCTTCATGACCTTCGACGCCACGAGCCGCGAGTACTGTACCGTCCGCCGCGTCCGCACGAACACGCCGCTTCAGGCCCTGACGCTCCTGAACGATCCGGCGTCGTTCGAGGCCGCGCGCGCGCTGGGGGCGCGGATGATGGCCGCTGGCGGCGACGAGCGGTCACGCGCCGCGTTCGGCATCAAACTGGTCCTCTCCCGCGACGCGAAGCCGGCCGAGCTCGATCGCCTCGTCTCAATGTACCAGCAGGAGCTCGGCCACTACCGGACACGCGACAGCGCCGCGCCTGATCTGTCGGCCTGGACGATGGTGGCCAACGTGCTGCTGAATCTGGACGAAGCCGTGACGAAAGAATAGGGAGTCATGAAGACAGGACCCCAGCCCCACGATCGCTCCGGCTTCGACCCCTTGCGCGTGGTGACGCGCCGGCACTTCTTCGAGCAGGCCTCGTTCGGCATCGGCGGCCTCGCGCTCGCCTCGCTGATGGACGGCGTCGTGCTCGCGGATGCGCAGGGCCAGACGGCGCCGGCCCGAGCGCTTCCGTTCGCGCCCAAGGTCAAGCGCGTCATCTATCTCTTCATGGCCGGGGCGCCATCCCAAATCGATCTCTTCGATCCCAAGCCCACGCTGACCAGGCACAACGGCCAGGACATCCCCGCGGAGTTCATCCAGGGGGAGCGCTTCGCTTTCATCAAGGGCACGCCGAAACTGCTGGCCTCGCCATTTCAGTTCAAGAAACACGGACAATCGGGCGCGGAGATCTCGGAGCTCCTGCCCAACCTGGCGAAGGTCGCCGACGACATCACGTTCGTGCGCTCGATGCGGACGACGCAGTTCAATCACGCGCCGGCACAGATCTTCATGAACACCGGCCACCAGGTGATTGGCCGGCCCAGTCTCGGCGCGTGGCTCAGCTACGGGCTTGGCAGCGAGAACAGCGACCTTCCCGCGTTCATCGTGCTGCTCTCCGGGGAGAACCACCCCGATGGCGGCAAGTCGTGCTGGGGCAGCGGATTTCTTCCCACCACCCACCAGGGCGTCGAATTCCGATCGAGCGGCGAGCCGGTGCTGTTCGCCTCCAATCCCGAAGGGGTCGACAGCGTCGTGCGCGGCCGGTCGATCGCCGCGATCAACGATCTCAACCGGCTCCATGCGCTCGACGTCCGGGATCCCGAGATCCAGACCCGCATCGCGGCGTACGAAATGGCGTATCGGATGCAGACCAGCGTCCCCGAGCTGACCGACCTGACGCAGGAACCCGCGTCGGTGCACGAGTTGTACGGCACGGTCCCGGGCGAGGCGTCGTTTGCCAACAACTGCCTGCTCGCGCGGCGGCTGGTCGAGCGGGGCGTGCGGTTCGTCCAGCTCTATCACCGCGGCTGGGATACGCACGGCGCCTCCTTCGGCGAGGACATCGTCGAAAAGCTCCCGCAGCTCTGCCGCGAGACCGACCGGCCGATCTTCGGGCTGCTGACGGATCTGAAGCAGCGCGGGCTGCTCGAGGACACGCTGGTCGTGTGGGGCGGCGAGTTCGGCCGCACGCCGATGAACGAGGCGCGCAACGGCTCGAAGTTCCTCGGCCGGGATCATCATCCGCGGGCGTTCACGATGTGGCTCGCGGGCGGCGGGATCAGGCCGGGTGTGACGATCGGCCGCACCGACGAGTTGGGCTACAACGTCGTCGAGGATCCGGTCGACGTGCACGATCTGCATGCGACGATGCTGCGGCTGCTGGGACTCGACCACGAGAAGCTGACCTATCGCTTCCAGGGGCGGGACTTCCGGCTGACCGACGTGCACGGGAAGCTCGTGACGAAGCTGCTCGCGTAGCGACCGCGGAACGGGCGGCAGGTTGGACGCGAGGAACGCTGTGCGGTCTACTTCAATACTTGTGAGCCGGGCTTTTCATCTAGGTCAAAGCCATTCGATGGACATCATGACGCCACCGATCGCATCGCGCGCTCCAAACGGGGACGACTGGCCCTTGG
>JANOZI010000195.1:0-1605 GCA_031429375.1 Acidobacteriota bacterium
GTCACCGACAATCTGCCGGCGCCAGCCTCGACATCCACTTTCCCCAGGAACGTGTCGTCGCGCCGGATCACATTCTTGGCGTCGGTGTACCGTCCGATGACGTCGTTGATCGGCTGGTTCGGCAGCGGCATGTTGTCGAGCACGAGCTTGGTCTCGGGATACGGCAACGCGGCCAGAATGCGATCGCGCGTCGCCTGCGTCGCCACATTGCCCGAGACCGTCCGGCCCGCCTCCTCGCGATAGCCTTCATAGGTGGAGAAGAACAGGACGCGGTTCCGCAGGATGGGCCCGCCGAGCGATCCGCCGAACTGGTTGAATCTGATTTTGGGCCTGGGGGTAGTCGCCGGCAGGAATGGATCGCGCGACGAGAACGCCTCGCTCTGGAAGTTCTCCAGCAGCGACCCGCGGAACTGATTGGTCCCCGATCGCGTGATCATGTTGACCTGCCCGCCGATCGAGCCCCCATATTCCGCCGCGAGGACACCTTTGACGACCTGCACCTCGGCAACCGACTCGACGCTCAAGATCTCGATCTGGTTCTGGCCGCCGTAGTTGCCGAAGCCGCGGTTCTCAGGATTGGTCTGCGCGCTGCTGCCGTCGACGGTGATGGCACTGCCGCCGTCGCCGACGCCGTTGACGCGAAACGCGCGGCCGCCTCCGACGGCGTTGTCCGTCGAACTGACGCCGGCGGCCAGCAGGACGACGTTCTGCAGATTCCGCCGCGACACCGGGATCTCCCGCACTTCTTCGCCGATCGATTGGATCTGCGCAGTCGTGCTCGTCTGCACGAGCGGCGTGGATTCCTGGACCGTCACGGTCTCGGCCAACTGGCCGACTTCGAGCGCGTAGCTCTGCCGCACAGTCTGGCCGGCGCCGAGCGTGAGTCCTTCACTGCTGTAGGTCTTGAACCCCTGCAGCTCGATCTTGATGGCGTAGGTCCCGGCCGGCAGCGCCGGCAATGCGAACTCGCCACGCTCATCCGACGTCGTCGTGCGGGTAAGCGTCGTGCCCTGGTGTATGACGGTCGCCGTCACGCCGGGCAGAATGCCTCCGGTGCCGTCGCGGACGACTCCGTACAGCGTCGCAGTCGTGACCTGCGCGTGAGCGGTCGCTGGCGGGAAGCACAGCGTGACGATGACGACGATGGCACCGGCAACGAGTCGAAGGACGAGTGACATAGAACCCCCTCCAAGGAGTTTTGGCAGCGCGGTGGCGCGCCCTCAGAACGTCAGCCGGCCGCTGATCTGGAACGAACGGCTGCCGCCGGCGCCGGTAATTCGTCCAAAGTCGACATTATTGATGCGCAACTCCGGATTGTTGTAGTTCTTTCGATGCAGCACGTTGAAGGCTTCCGCGCGCAGCTGCAGCCTGTCGTTACCCGGCAGCGGAAGGTTCTTCGCCAGCGTCACATGGACGTTCAACGATGACGGGCCGCGCGCCATGTTGAGCTGGTAGGTGCCGGGACGAAGCGTGGCATTGGTGATCGTACTGACGGGAACCCTGGCAAACGCGTCCGGATTCAGGTAGCTGCACGCGCGTGGATCGCAGCGCTCTTTCCAGTCGGAAAAAATCAGGGGGACACCAGGTACAACGTCGGGACGGCTG
>JANOZI010000196.1:0-2069 GCA_031429375.1 Acidobacteriota bacterium
TGGGCGCCAATGACGAGGACATGGTCCCTTTCGAGAAGTATGCCAAGGCCGCCGAGGGCCTTGGCAAAGCCTCGTCCGCGGCCCGCGCTCTGTTCGGCGGAGCCGCGAACATCGAGCGTGTCGATTGCCTGGTTCGGCGGATCGCCCGCCAACAAGGACTCCAATTCGACACGCTGGACGAAATCGTCACACTGGTGGACGAGCGCCTGGCAAGGAATCGTTCAGCGGAACGAGTGAAGTCCTAGACCGCGGCCGCACCGGCCCGGGCGCACTGGCCATCCTGCGCGCTCGTGCCGCCCGAGACGCCGATCGCGCCAACGATCTTGCCGTCGACGACGAGTGGGACACCGCCTTCCACCGGTACCGCGCCGTTCAGTCCTAGTACGCGCCACCCCTCGCCGCCGGCTGCCAGCGTGTCTTGAAACGCCTTCGTCGGGCGTTTGAACCGTGCCGCCGAGCGGGCCTTGTCGATGGCGATGGTGATGCTGCCGGCCTGGGTCGCGTCCATTCGCTCGAAATAGACCAGGTCACCAGCCCCGTCCACAACAGCGACGGCCATGGCCCAATTGTTCGCGGCAGCTTCGGCCAGGGCTGGCGCGGCGAGTTTCTTCGCAGCCGCAAGAGCGAGAGGGCCGCCATAGGGTTGGGGCGCGTCCGGTGCCATTCTTCCTCCTGTTAAATTGAACACGTCGGTGCTTGAAATCTGCTGCGTCTCTGCAGCCTGCCTAGGATACTCGGAGGCGTTGACAAGGCGATAGCCAACCGATCGTCAGGCAAGAGGGACGCACAGAAGGGTGGTGCTACTGGGTGCCCGCGCGCAATTCGGTGATGTGCGCCGCCTTGATCACCGTGCTCCCGGCGGTAATGCCCTGGTCGGTATAGACGAGCGATGGCAGCCCGAGGGCCGCGCGCGCGGCATCGAGCGCCGTGCGCAAATCGATGACGTGTTGCCGTAGAACGGGCATGGCGGCTCCGAGCACCGGATCGGTGAACACGAACACCGGCAATTGCGCCGCGGCTCGCATGGCCGCGACCGCCGAGCGCAGTTGCGTCACGTGCACCGCCTTGATCGTCACGCCGCTCAGGCTCGCGTCGTCGAAGACAATCGTCGTCGCCGCGTCGACGGTGCCGAAATCTCCCGGGCCGCTGCTGCTGACCGCCCGAACCTTGTAGAGGTAGGTGGTGTTGGGAGAGAGCCCCGTGTCGTTCGTCGAAGTCCCGGTGGTGCTGACGGCGAAGACGTATGGAGCGCTGAGAGATGCGCGTCGATAGACGTCGTAGGATGAGGCACCGCCGACGGCGGACCACGTGAGCGCCACTTGCGAGGCGCTGGTCGCGGTCGCCGAGAAAGACGCCGGCGCACCGAAGCCCGCGATGACCATCAGCCGCTGGATGCTCGGAATGGCGTTGGTGACGATCGTCAGGCGGTAATGGCCGTTGGCCAGGCCACTCAGCGTCGTCGACGTGAAGCTGGTGTTGGTCCAGGGAATGCCGACGCCGGGAAACATCATCTGGTTGTTGTCGACGCGCTGCAACTGCAGGAGCGGATAGTTGGTCGGCGAGCTGCCCGATCCACTGGAGGCTTCGGAGTCGCCACGGAAACCGGTGCCGGTGAGCGTGATCGCGGCCGATTGGACCAGGCTCGAAGGGGCGGAGACGACCACTGGCCGGCGCGCGTCGGAATAGCCGAGGCCGACATCGTAGAGCTCGGCGGTGCTGTGGGTGCTCCCGAAGATGAAACCGCCGGCCAGGAGGACGGTGCCATTCAGAAGCAGCGTCGCCGTGTGACCGCCGCGTGCGGTCGTCAGCGTTGCGGCAGGCGTGAACACACCGCTGGCTGGATCGTAGAGATCCGCCGTGTTCAGTATCGCGCCGCCGGTGGTACCGCCCGCGACGAGTACCTTGCCGTTCGGCAGCAGCGTCGCAGTGTGATAGCCGCGCAGCGCCGACATGCTTCCGGTCGGCGTGAACGTAGCGGTAGCGGGGTCGAACAGCTCGGCGGTATTCACGTAACCACCGGAGCTTTCACCGCCCGCCATCAGCACCTTTCCGCCAGGCAGCAGCGTCGC
>JANOZI010000197.1:0-3988 GCA_031429375.1 Acidobacteriota bacterium
CTCGCTTCCGACGCCGGCAACTTCGTCACCGGCCAGTTGATCGCGGTTGACGGCGGATTCCTCGCGAGCGGGGTGAATCAGTGAGCAGGGAGCGGGGGTCAGGGATCAGACGACCAGGGACCAGGGGTCAGCGAGCACGTGTCAAATCCTAAAGTCATCGTGATCAGTGATCGAGACAATGTCGCGACGGCGCTCGAGCCGCTCTCGCCGGGGCAGACGATCGACGCGATCGGCGGCAGCGTCGTGGTGCGGGAAGCGATCGCTAACGGCCACAAGGTCGCGCTGGCGCGCATTGCGCTCGGCGCGCCCGTGCTCAAGTACGGCAACCCGATCGGCACGGCGACCGTCGACATCGAGGCCGGCGATCATGTGCACGTCCACAACGTCGCGAGCGCGCGCGGCCGCGGCGACCTGATGTCAATCGATGGCACGGGACGCACTGGATGAGCGGCCCACCCGGGTTCCAGGGATTCCGGCGGACCGACGGGCGCGTCGGCGTCCGCAATCACATCCTGATTGTGCCGACGGTCGTGTGCTCGGCGGTGGTGTGTGAGCGAATTGCGGCGGCCGTGCCGGGTGCGGTCGCGTTGCCGCATCTGGCCGGATGCGGCCAGCTCGGTCCCGACATGCAGATCACGCACGACACGCTGGCGGCGTACTGCCAGCATCCTAACGTTGGCGCCGTGCTGGTTGTGGGCCTCGGCTGCGAACAGGTCGTCGGCCAGATGCTGACGGAGTCCGCGCGAGCGGCGGGCAAGCCATCGGCCATCGTCTCGATCCAGGGCGAGGGCGGCACGCCCCGTGCGATTGCGAAGGGCACGGAGGTGGCCGCGGACCTGGCGCGCGGTCTCGAGCGCGATGCGCGCGAGTGGTGCAGCATCGACACCTTGATCCTCTCGCTCAAATGCGGCGGCTCCGACTATACGTCCGGCCTGGCCGCGAACCCCGCTCTTGGACGCGTCGCCGATCGCCTGAACGGCTACGGCGCGGCCACCGTGCTCGGCGAAATCGCCGAGATCATGGGCGCGGAACATTTGCTGGCGGCGCGCGCGACCCGGCCCGAGGTCGCGGGCCGGCTCCTGAAAGTGATTCACCGCGTCGAGAGCGAAGCCCAGGCGCTCGGGCTGGATATCCGCGGCACGCAACCCTCACCGGGCAACATCCGCGGCGGTTTGACGACCATCGAAGAGAAGTCGCTCGGCGCCACGCACAAGGCGGGGGAGCGCTCGCCGCTCGAAGACGTCGTGGCGTACGCGGCACGCATCACCCGCAAGGGACTGACGGTGATGGACACGCCGGGACTCGACGTCGAGTCGGTGACCGGCATGGTCGGCGGCGGCGCGCAGGTCGTCGTGTTCACGACGGGACTGGGCACGCCCACCGGCAACCCGATTGCGCCGGTGATCAAGATTACCGGCAACGCGCGAACGGCCCGGAGCATGGCCGACAACACCGATCTGGATGTCAGCGGGATTCTCGATCACTCGGAGCCGATCGACGGCGCGGCGGACCGGCTGCTCGACGAGATTCTCGCGGTGTGTTCGGGCAAGCTGACGTCCGCCGAACGGCTCGGTCATCGCGAGTTTGCGATTCACCGTAGGAACCCGACGATCTAGAGTTCAGAGTTCAGAGTTAAGAGTTCAGAGTTAAGAGTTAAGAGTTCAGAGTTAAGAGCATGCCAAAGGTCGGTAACTTCCGCTGGGTGATCTGCGGGCTGTTGTTTTTGGCCGCCACCATCAACTACATCGATCGGCAGGTCATCGGCATTCTCAAGCCGACGCTGCAGCAGCAGTATGGCTGGAGCGAGATCGACTACGCCGACATCGTCTTCAGCTTTCAGCTGGCCTACGCGATTGGCTTGTTGCTGGCGGGGCGGCTGATCGATCGCATCGGCACGCGCATCGGCTTCGCGCTGTTCGTGCTGGTGTGGAGCCTGGCCGCCATGGCGCACGCCGAGGCGGACCGCTACGGTCCGGCCGTCGTCGTGTTGCTCGGCGCCTTCGGCCTGACGTATGCGCCGTCGGTGGCCGGGTTCATCGCCGCGCGGTTTGCCCTCGGCCTCGGCGAGGCCGGCAACTTTCCTGCGGCAATCAAGTCGGTAGCCGAGTGGTTTCCGGTCAAAGAGCGCGCGTTTGCCACGGGCCTGTTCAACTCGGGCACCAACATCGGCGCGGTCGTGGCGCCGCTCGTCGTGCCGTGGATCACGATCACATATGGCTGGTACTGGACGTTCATCGCGACCGGCGCGATCGGATTTCTGTGGATCGCCTTATGGCTGCCGCTGTTCTCGCAGCCCGACCAGCATCCGCGCGTCAGCGCGGCGGAGCTCGCGCACATCCGGAGCGATCCGTCGCCGCCGGTGGTCCCCGTCTCACTGCGCCAGATTCTTCCGCATCGCCAGGCCTGGGCGTTCGCGATCGGCAAGTTCATGACCGATCCGATCTGGTGGCTCTATCTGTTCTGGGTGCCGGACTTCCTGAACAGGAACTTTGGCCTCAACCTGCTCGCGGTCGGGCCGCCGCTGGTGGCGATCTATCTCATCGCCGACGTCGGCAGCATCGGCGGCGGCTGGCTGTCGTCGGCCCTGATCAAGCGCGGCTGGACCGTGAACCGCGCGCGCAAGACAGCAATGTTCGTGTCGGCCGTCGCGGTGGTGCCGATCGTCTTTGCCTCGCAGGCCAGCTCGTTGTGGGTGGCGGTCCTGCTCGTCGCCCTCGCGGCCGCCGCCCATCAAGGCTGGTCGGCGAACATGTTCACGTTGGCGAGCGACATGTTCCCCCGCCACGCGGTCGGCACCGTCGTCGGGTTCGGCGGAATGGCCGGGGCGTTCGGCGGCATGCTGATCGCGAAGCTGACGGGATACATTCTCGAAACGACCGGCAGCTACCTGCCAGTCTTTCTGATCGCCGGGTCAACCTACTTGACGGCGCTGCTGATCATCCACCTGCTCGCGCCGCGCCTGGAACGGGTGGAGCTATAGCCCGGTCTCGACCTCGATTTGCTTCCCGATCGACGAGCCGAACTATTCTGGACCGACTTTGCTATCATCTTGGTCATGAAACAGATCTCGATCCAGGACCTGAAAGCGCGGCTTTCAGCAGCCGTGGCCGAGGCAGAGTCCGGCAGGACGATCATCGTCACGCGTCACAACGAGCCCGTGGCTCAGCTCGGCCCCGCTGGCAGCCACCACGTCCACCGTGGCCCGCGAGTGGGCTCGGGCCGTCTGACGCCGGCGCTCAGACGTGGAACGAGGGGCCGATATCTGGAGGTCCTGATGGAAGACCGGGGAGACCGCTGAGCCCTTGAGCCCCGGGCCCGGCACGGCCGCGGCGCCGCAGCGCCGGATCTACCTGGATACGTCGGCGTACTTGTGCCTCCTGCTCGGCGAAGACGGATGGGAGCGCCTGTCCGAAGACATGGCCGGAGCCGAGCTCCTGTCGAGTGTCCTCCTCGTTCTCGAGGCCAGGCGGAACCTGATTCGATTAGCGAGGGAAGGGACGTTGACACCGGAACAGTACAAGACATGCATGGACCGCGTAGCAGTCGACACCAGCATGTTGGTGCTGCGCGATCTGACCCTGGACCTGTGCGTGTCCAACATCCTGCCCGCGGTCGCCACGCCGCGCTCCCTCGACCTCGCTCACCTTCGAACGGCACTCTGGTTTCATGCGGCCGAACCAGTCGCACGCTTCGTGACGACGGATGCCTCGCAGCGACAGGCGGCACGGGATCTTGGTCTTCCCGTCTGACGCGCTCAACGCGGGTGGAGTTACAGGGTAACGGCAGGCTTTGAAGCCAGGCAGGCTGGCGTGCTAGAAGATGGTCGCATTGAACCACGTTGATTGTGAGGAGGATCACATGACTTGGAGCCTCGGCTCGGCTCGACGGATTGGTGTGCTGTGGGCATGGCTCCTTTGCCTCGCCGTTCCGGCCATGGCCCAGGAGTACCGCGGGGCCATTACCGGCCGCATCACTGATACCTCCAACG
>JANOZI010000198.1:0-3086 GCA_031429375.1 Acidobacteriota bacterium
GCGGGCGCCGGCGCGGGCGGCGGCTTGGGGGGCGGCGGCCGGTCTGCAACGACGGAGAGCCCTGACCGGTCCGCCTCGATTTCCAGCGCGGCGACCGCTGCCGACTCGAGATCGAACCGCTCGACACGGGTCTGGTCGAACTTGTCGGCGGCGGATCGCACGCGAACCCGGACCACCCTGACACCGGGCGACAGATTCAGCGACCTCGTGAAACTCCGTTCGGCGCGTTTACCGAACACGCGAAAGCGTTTGCCGCTGCCGGCCAGTGTGGTGTCGAGCACTCGCGACCCGTCGACGCTGATCGACAGATCGACGCTCTGGAACGAATGGCGGACGTCGAGATTGAGATGTGCCGGGCGCGTCGGCTCGGTGACGGCCAGCGGGGTCGATACAGTCGCGACGTCAGGAGCGCTCGATTTCATAGGCACGGTCGAGGCCTGGGCCACCGTCGATGCCGGAGGGTCAGTCGTTTCGTGAGCAACCGCGGGCTGCTGCGCCACCTCGGACCACCGCGGCATGGCCATCGCGGCAACGAGGGCGGCCCCGCCCGCGATCTGGGCGATGAGCGGAAGCCGCGCGCGAACCGGGAACCAGGGTGGCCAGAGGAGGGCGTCCCATCGCGACACCGGTGGCCGCGAGCGTGTTTCCAATTGTGCGGTCACGAAGGCAATTTTACACCAGGATGGCGCCCGGCCAACTCGTCCGAAGTCATTTTTTTGCCACAACTTAGCGGGATGCAAATGTGTAAGGCTTCGAACAAAACTGCAGCTGAAAATCCGGGAGACTTCACGCGCTGATCTGCGGACTACGGTCGGGCTTTCGAGCGAGACAGGGTCGGCGTGTGCCCCCTCATCGTGACAATGCTGGCGGCGCCCTAACAATCGCGGTACGCGAACGGGATTGGGTGGGCGTTTCGGAGTGTGCGTCAAATCCAAATCTGCGAAGTCTTGTCATTTCTGCCACTTAGGGGAGTTGTTCACGCTACATCCGGCCATCCTGCCGTATAATGTCCTCACAGGGGGCAGCGGCGTCGGATGTTCGAGCGATATACCGAACGAGCCAGGCGGGTTCTGTTTTTTGCCCGCTACGAAGCAAGTCAACTCGGTAGCATTTCCATTGAAACCGAGCACTTGCTGTTGGGTCTGATTCGTGAAGGCAAGGGCCTGACGAGCCGGATCTTTGCCCGATCCCATCTCTCTCTCGAGAACATTCGCAAAGACATCGAAGGCCGCACGGTCTTCCGCGAGAAGGTTTCCACGTCAGTCGAAATTCCGTTCAGCGCCGAAACCAAGCGCGTGCTCCAGTACGCCGCGGAAGAAGCCGATCGGCTCCTGCACAACTACATCGGCACCGAACATCTGCTGCTCGGCATCCTGCGCGAAGAACGATCAGTGGCCGCGACCATCCTGATGGAAAAAGGGATGCGCCTTCACCAGGTGCGCGAAGACATCGTGCAGTTGCTGAACGAGAAGACGTCGCTCACGCGCGTCAAGGAAACGCCGCTGCTCGCCGAGTTCAGCCGCGACCTCACCGAAGCGGCCATGAAAAACCTGCTCGATCCGCTGGTGGGCCGCGACTACGAGCTCGAGCGCGTGCAGCAGGTGCTGTGCCGCCGCACCAAGAACAACGCCGTGCTGATCGGCGAGCCCGGCGTCGGCAAGACCGCCATCGTCGAAGGCCTGGCGCAGAAGATCGTCTACGGCGACGTGCCGCACTTCCTCGCCGACAAGCGCCTGCTGGCGCTCGACATCTCCCTGATCGTGGCGGGCACCAAGTATCGCGGCCAGTTCGAAGAGCGCCTCAAGGCGATCATGAAGGAGCTGACCGACAACCCGCACATCATCGTCTTCATCGACGAACTCCACACGCTGGTGGGCGCGGGGTCGGCCGAAGGTTCGCTCGATGCGGCGAACATCCTGAAGCCGGCGTTGAGCCGCGGCGAAATCCGCTGCATCGGCGCGACGACGCCGGCGGAGTATCGCAAGTACATCGAGAAGGACCGGTCGCTCGAGCGCCGCTTCCAGGCGATCAAGGTGGACCCGCCGTCGGAAGGCGAGACCATTTCGATCCTGATGGGCGTCAAGGATCGCTACGAGCAGTTCCATCACGTCGAATACACGCGCGAGGCGCTCGAAGCGGCGGTCTACCAGTCGAGCCGCTACATCACCGACCGCTTCCTGCCCGACAAGGCGATTGACCTGGTGGACGAAGCCGGCGCCCGAGCCAAGCTGCGCGAAGCCGGCTACAGCGAGGAATTCGGCGAGATCAACAAGAGCATCCGCGTGGCCGTCGAGCAGATGGAAAGCGCGGTCTCGGCCAAGGATTTCGACAAGGCGCAGTTCTATCGCGAGCAGGAACAAGTGGCGCGCGAGAACCTGCAATTCGTGCGTGAGAAGTTCGACGTCCGCTCGAGCGCGCGCAAGGTCATCGTCTCGCGCGCGGAAATCGACGAGGTCGTCTCGAAGTGGACCGGCGTGCCGCTGGCGTCGATCAACCAGGACGAAAGCGACAAGCTGATTCGCATGGAGGCCGACCTCCACAAGCGGGTGATCAGCCAGGAGCGCGCCATCTCCGCGGTGTCGCGTGCCATTCGCCGCTCCCGCGCCGGCCTCAAGAGCCCGAATCGTCCGGTCGGCAGCTTCATGTTCCTCGGGCCGACCGGCGTCGGCAAGACGGAGCTGGCGCGCGCGCTGGCGCAGTTCCTGTTCGGCAGCGAGAACGCGCTGATCCGTTTCGACATGTCGGAATACATGGAGAAACACTCGGTGTCGAAGTTGATCGGCTCGCCGCCTGGCTACGTCGGGCACGAAGAAGGCGGCCAGCTCACCGAGAAGGTGAAGCGGAACCCGTATTCGGTGGTGCTGCTCGACGAAATCGAGAAGGCGCACCCCGACATCTTCAACATCCTGCTGCAGGTGTTCGAGGATGGCCACCTCACCGACGGTCTCGGCAATCGCGTGAACTTCAAGAACGCGATTCTGATCATGACCTCCAACATCGGCGCGCGCTTCATCCAGAAGAAGGCGTCGATGGGCTTCCAGTCGGACAATGCCGGCGACGCCAGCAAGGGCGTGCAGGAAATGGTG
>JANOZI010000199.1:0-2739 GCA_031429375.1 Acidobacteriota bacterium
CGCCGGGGGGGGGGTGGGGTGAAGCCGCCGGCCTACACCGATTTCTCCTGCGCGATGGGCGCCCCGACCCGGGGCGCCCTACTGGCACTCACGACCACGTAGGGCACCCCTTTATGGGGTGCAGCGTAGGGCACCCCTTTATGGGGTGCAGCGTAGGGCACCCCTTTATGGGGTGCCCCAGTAGCGATGCCGATCGTTGTTGCCAGCACCACTCCGCACGCGACGATGAGGAAACGAATCATGAGTCAATCCTACATTGCCGATGGCTGAATGGCGAACGACCGAGTTGGTCTTCAAGGCAAGGCAGCTTTATTGCAGGGCACGATCGCCGCCGCCGGCCACGCCTTCGGCTGATAATTCTCGTCAACTACCAACGCCTTCGTCCCCGGCGGGAGCACCTGCAACGTTGCGAGGAATTTGAAGAGGGCGTCCTGGTCCGCGACGGACAGTCGCCCGAACGCCTGACGCTGGGTCAATGCCTCTCCGGAGTGGGCCACGACGGCCTCGCGCAGAGTGGTGAACAAACCGTGATGGAAGTAGGGCGGCTCGTTGGCGACACCCCACAAGCGTCGCGTCAGAAACCGCCGGTTGCCAGCGAGGTATTTCGGCGAACCGGTCGGTTGGTTGATGTCCAACGGCTCGACATAACTCTGGTACGCGGGATCCGTGCTGTCGTGGAGCTTGAATCGGTGAAGCCGGCGGCGTTTGGGGCACCCGGCGCTGGACGCTCACGGTGCCTTGGGCAGGTAGACGATGCGATTGAGCCAGTCCCACGTGTGGCCGTCGTCGGTCCAGAAGGTGGTCAGCAGCCGAGCCTGATGGCCGTAATCAGTGGTGCGAACGATGCGGCGGAAGAGCACGAGACCACCGTGACTCTCACCGGCCCGGACCACCTGCCCGGCATGCCAAGGGAGCGTCGCTCGGTCGTAAGCGACAAGCACCAGCCCGGCCTCGGCGCAAGACATCAGGAGCGTGGCATCATCCAGGCCCAGCCACGACCCGTCCTGCCATCTGGCAATGTGAACGATCGGAAACTCCGCGGCCAGGCGCCGGCAGCCCGACACGAAACGATGGGACGTGTTCTCGTCAGCCAGCAACCGGTAGTGCGTCGGTTTCTCCTTCACGCGATCGCGTGACCTCATCAGGGAAGGCCCTGGCGTAGGCCAACGCCCGCTTGACAAGCGCGCTCGGCCAGCGGAAATGGTCGGCGGCCTTTTGTATGGATTTCGTCTCGTGATGCACCGCCAACACTTCCCAGACGGCCACGCGATGACCCGTCAGGTACGCTTCGCGTCCTGAGAGTGTCTCGCGAAACGAGATGCCGGGAAACTCTGTTTCGAGGCTCTTCTCGATGACGTAGCGTGCGACGAGATCGCTCTTGGACGTCCTGGCCGAGCGGGCCTGCCTGGCCACCAGCCGCTCGTAGCGCGCGGGCACCCGTCCGGACACGTAGGCCGTCTTCATGCCCTCAGTGTTGTGCACACTGTGCACGAAGTCAAGAGCCCCGCCTAGGCCTGCAGCTTTCCAAAATGTTCTTCGTAACGATCGACAAACTCTTTCCAGGTATACGCATGCGACGTCCCGCCGAGATGCTCGAGCGCATACGCCGCCGACACGCTTCCCAGCTGTGCGCACACCGGGTAAGTCGCCCCCATCGCCAGGCCCTTCATGAAGCCGCCGCGAAACGCGTCGCCCACGCCGGTCGGATCCTCGATGCGATGCGGCGTCACCGCCGGCACATCCACCACGGCGCCCGGGGTGTGCACCGAGCAGCCGTGCTCGCCTTTGGTGATCACGAGCACCGGCGCGTGCGACAGGATCGCGGCCTCGTCCATGCCGGTCTTCTGCCTCAGCAACTCGAACTCGTAATCGTTGACGATCACCATGAAGGCGCCACGCACGCCCGCCGCCAGCTGATCGCCTTCCATGCGCGTGCACTGCTGGCCCGGGTCCCAGATGTACTTCAGGCCGAGCACCTCGCACTCTTCCGCATACTGCACCATCGCGCCCGGATCGTTCGGCGAGACGATCACCAGCGTGTCGGCGGTCGCGGCCGCCACCGTCCGGAACGACAGCTCGCCGGCGTTGGCCATGGCGCCGGTGTAGAACGACGCGATTTGGTTGTTGTCCTGATCGGTGCTGCAGAAGAACGACGCACAGAACTTGCCGTCGACGACCTTGACCAGCGAGGTGTCGATGCCGGCGCCGTCGAGCCACAGCTTGTATTCGCCGTAATCCTGCCCGGCTGTCGCCATCAGGAACGGACGCTCACCCAGCAGCGCCAGGGTGTAGGCGATATTCGGCGCGCAGCCGCCGCGCCGCTTGTCCATGGTGTCGACCAGGAAGCTGAGCGAGACGCGGTGCATGTGCTCCGGCAGGAAGTGCTCGGTGAACTTGCCGGGAAACGACATCAAGTAGTCGAACGCGATAGAGCCGGTCACGATCAGTTTCATAGAGAGTTCAGAGTTCAGAGTTCAGAGTTCAGAGCGGAGTCCGGGGCCCGGTTGCACGGCGCCCGACCGTTACTTGACGTACTTCCCGATTAGTGGCGCGAGGTCGCGTTTGACTTTGTCCGGAATTGCCTCGGGTGTCGTGATGATCGCCGTGGCAAGCGCGCTGTGGGCAGGGTCGCGCGCGTCGACATCGAGCCGCTCGACCACCCTGGCGATCACCTGCTGCGCCATCTTCGCGTTCTGCGTCAGGTTGTTGATGATCATCTCCACCGTCACCGTATCGTGA
>JANOZI010000200.1:0-6336 GCA_031429375.1 Acidobacteriota bacterium
GAAGACCGACGAGATCAACGCGAAGCTCGCCGCGCTGAAGGCCGAGATCGCCGCGATCGAGAAGCCGCACCGCGACACGCTGGAGCTCGAGCAGATTCGGACGCGGTTCGCCGCGCACATTTACCGCGCCGCCGCGAAGCCAGAGCGCGAGCGAACACCTGGTGAAAAGCTGCTCGCGATCCAGGTCTACGAAGCGGTCAACGTGCCCGCGGCACAGCTCGACAAGGCGATGGCTGCCGTCGAACTCGCCAGGAAGAGGGATTTGACGGCGCGGATCAAGGCGCTCGAAGCAGAGCGGCCGGCGCGGCTGCCGATGGCCGAGATCGCAACCGATGGCGACCACCGCTTCTCGCCGCTCGGCGAGGGCGACGACACCGTCAGTTGCCCCAAGTGCAGGATTCCGCCGCCGTTTCCCGGCAGCTACCTGCACAAGGACGGCAAGTACCAAGTGCCGCCGTCGTATTTCCTGGTGCGCGGCGACCCCGAGAGCCGCGGCTCGCTGATGAAGCCCGGCTTCATCGGCGAGATCACCTACGGCAATCCGCCCACCGAGATCCCGCGGCCCGACGGCAACACGTCTGGCCGCCGCCTCGCGCTGGCGCAGTGGATCGGCTCGCAGCAAAATCCGCTGACGGCGCGCGTGATCGTCAATCGCCTCTGGCAGAAACACTTCGGCCGCGGCATCGTCGCCACGCTCGAGAACTTCGGCAAGATGGGCGGGCAGCCGACCCACCAGGAGCTGCTCGATTGGATGGCCGTCGAGTTCATGAACCGTGGCTGGAGCATCAAGCAGATCAACAAGCTGATGATGATGTCGGAGGCCTATCAGATGACCGCCGAGTTCGACGATGCCGGCAACACGAGCATCGATCTGGAGAACCGTTATCTGTGGCGGTTCAGGCCGCAGCGGCTCGAAGCCGAGATCGTCCGCGACAGCATGCTCGTGGCGGGCGGCAACATCAACCTGGCCGTGGGCGGCGAGCCGATCTTTCCATTCATTCCGCCCGATATTCTCGTCGGACAGTATCGCGGGAAATGGGAAAACACGCCGGAAGGCCCGGCGGCCTGGCGTCGTGGCGTTTACGTGTATCGCCGCCGATCGCTGCCGTACCCGATGTTCGATACCTTCGACCATCCCGACATGAACGTCACCGCCGGCGCGAGGAACGTCTCAACCGTTCCGACCCAGGCGCTGACGCTGCTGAACAATCCGTTCGTGCTGTCGCAGGCCGGCTTGCTGGCGGATCGCGTCAGGCGTGAAGCGAGCGATCCGTATGCACAGGTCAACGCCGCCTACCGGATCGCGTTGGCGCGTCCGGCGACCGAGGCCGAGGCGCGGATTGGGGTTGACCTGATCACGAAGCAGTCTCTCACCTCGTTCACGCACGTCGTCCTCAACCTTGACGAATTCATCTACCTGAGGTGAGCGGCTGTCGCATCAATGCCGCCGGAATTTCTGGGACCGCCGCGAGTTTCTGTTCACCTCCGGCGGCGGCATCAGCGGGCTGGCGCTGGCGCACCTGCTTGGGCAGGACGGCGTGTTGGCCGCATCCGCCGCGCCCGACCCGTGTACTGCCGCCGCCACGGGCGTGAATCCGTTTGCGCCGAAGCCTCCGCATCACAAGGCGCGGGCCACCGCGGTCATCTCGCTGTTCATGGGTGGCGGCTGGAGCCAGATGGACACGTTCGATCCGAAGCCAGCCTTGACGAAGTACGCGGGCGAGCCGATCGACGGCAAGGTCCGCGGCGACGTCATCGTGCGGCAGGGTTTTCCGGGTCCCCTCATGCCGAGTCCGTTCTCGTTCAAGAAGTATGGGCAGAGCGGCATCGAGGTGTCGGAGATTTTCCCGCACCTCAGCCAACATGTGGATGAGATCGCGTTCCTGCGTTCGGTGTATGGCCGTTCGAACGATCACGTCCAGGGCACCTACGAGATGCAGACCGGTCAGATCAATCTCGGGTTCCCGAGCGTGGGCTCGTGGGTCACCTACGGACTGGGATCCGTGGCGTCGAGCCTGCCGGCGTACGTGGTGATGACCGACGCGCGCGGCGGCCCGCTGGGCGGGCCCAACGACTGGAGCGCCGGCTTCATGCCCGCGGCCCACCAGGGGACGCTGTTCCGGGCCACGGGCGATCCGATCGTTGACCTCAAGCTCCCGGCGGGCATGAGCCCGGAGGACCAGCGCGCGCGGCTCGACGCGCTCGCGAAGCTGAACGAAATCGACATGCAGAAGTTTCCGGGCAACACCGAGCTGGCGGCGCGTATTTCGTCATACGAGCTGGCGTACCGGATGCAAGGGTGTGCTCCGGACGCGGTCGATCTCAACAGCGAGTCGGAGGCGACCAAGAAGCTGTACGGCCTCGACAGCAAGATCACCGAGCCGTACGGCCGTCAGTGTCTGATGGCGCGCCGCCTCGTCGAGCGCGGCGTGCGGTTCGTGCAGATGTTTGCCGGCGGGGTCGGTAACCAGAACACCGACACGTGGGACGCGCACGGCGACATCAAGTCGAACCACACCCAGCACGCCGCCGAGGTCGATCTTCCCACTGTTGGACTGCTCACCGACCTGAAGGCGCGCGGCCTGCTTGACACCACGCTCGTGATCATGCACTCGGAGTTCGGCCGCATGCCGATTTCACAGCGGGGCGTCGGCCGCGATCACAACCCGGGCGCGCAGACCGTGCTGATGTGCGGCGCCGGCATCAAGGGCGGCCAGGTGATCGGCTCGACCGACGACTTCGGCTACAAGGCGCAGGACCAGCCGATCTCGTATCACGACCTGCACGCGACGATGCTGCACCTGCTCGGGCTCGATCATAAGAAGCTCACCTACCGGTTCAACGGCCGCGACATGCGGTTGACCGATGTCTACGGCACGCTGGTGCCGCAGATCGTGAACGGCTAACGGCTGACGTTCACGAATAACGGTCTGTCGGGGGTTGACGTATGATTTTCGCAAGATGTCGGTGACCATTCCCCCGAGACCGGCGGACACGTCGGTCGAGGCGGAACGGGTTCAGATAGATCTGCTCCGCAAGGCGCCGGTGTCGCGCCGCCTCCACCTGGCGTGGTCCTTGTCGGCCACCGTCATCAGCGTGGCTCGTCGGGCGTTAGCGCGGGCGCAGCCCCACGCTTCTCAACAGGATCTAGACCTGCGGTTCGTCGAATTGCATTACGGTCCGGACCTGGCGGCGTTACTGCGGGCCGAGTTGATCCGGCGCCAGGCGCGCGCACTCTTGCCATGACCGAAGCGGACCTGGTGGCCGCACTCGGGCCGGTGGTTGAGGCATTCGAGGCGCTCGGCGTCCGGTACTTTCTGGGTGGCTCGGTTGCGAGTTCAGCGCACGGCGTGGCCCGAGCGAGTCTCGATGCCGATGTGATTGTCGAGCTCGATCCCTCCCACGTCGAGCGGTTGGCTCTATGGCTCACCGGCGCGTACTACACGCCGATCGATCAAATGCGAACCGCCGCCGTGGAGCGACGGTCGTTCAATCTCATTCATCTGGCCACGATGTTCAAGATTGACGTGTTTGTATCCAAGGGCCGTCCGTTTGACCGGTCTGCGGCGGAACGCGCGCGTCGTCACCTGATTGGCGACGAGGGGCCTGACGGTGGGTTCTTCGTGGCATCAGCGGAGGACACCGTTCTTGCCAAGCTGGAGTGGTTTCGTCTTGGCGGTGAGACGTCCGAGCGGCAATGGTGGGACATCGTCGGGGTCCTCAGGGTTGGCGCCGACGCCGATCGGACGTACATGCGCCGGTGGTCGGCTGTGCTTGGCGTCAGCGACCTGCTCGAACGAGCGTTGGCGGACGCCGGCGAATGAAGAAAGCCTGATCACGCCTCAGATCAACCCGGTGTTTTCGCCGGATCAGCGTGGGCCCTACGACGAGCTCGATGATTTCGTCGGGACCGAGACGCGCACCGGTGCCAGCGCCATGTGGGAAGTCTTATCTCCCGCGAAGCGCGGTCGGCCAGTTGACGACGACTGTAATGGGGGCTGATTGAAGGACTTCCGATCCGACGTTGATGAGAAAGCGTTCGCCGTCGGCCGTGACGTCGAAGTTGCTCCGATACGGATTGCCGAACGAGGGCACCTGGGCCTGAAACAGCGCCTTCGGCACCCCAGCCTGGAAGGTCGTCGTCGCGCTGACCGCGACACTCATCATCATCCCGCTTGGCGAAATGTAAAACAGTTCCTTTCCATCCCGTCGCCATCGGGGCTCGGCTCCACCGGCTGCTGACACGGCCCATTTGGTGCCGTTCGGCGGAAATGGCTGCACATATACTTCGGGGCTTCCTGACTCTTCCGATGTGTACGCGATCCACTGGCCGTTTGGAGAGAATCGTCCGTCGTACTCATCGAAACGGGTTTGCACGATCGGTATCGTCGACTGATCGGCGGCCATCCTGACCGCTGAGATGTCGAGGCCCGTGCGCGCGACGGTATTGTGGAACAGCAGGTGCTTGCCGTCGGTAGACCAGTCAGTCGGATTGCTCGTTTCCCTTTTCAGGAGAAGTTGCTCTGCAGTTCCGCCGCTTAGCGCCGAGGTAAACAGATAATTGCCTCCGACGCGATCGGATCGGAAGACGATGCGGCTGTTGTCGGATGACCAGACCGGCCCCATGTCGTTCATCGCGTGCAGCGTCAACCGCGTCGAGATCGCTCGCGGGAGGTCTACCAGCCAGATGTCCGAGGTCCCGACTTGGGAGTCGATGCGCGTGACCGCCAGCGACCGTCCATCCGGAGACAAACGGAAGTTCACGAAATTACCGGTTTGGACAGGAGTTCCGATGACCTTCCCGCTCCGATCGACCCAGGACAACCGGGTGACGTTTTGCAGCGGCGCACCGTAGGTGAGCACACCGGTGGTTGACACCGAGATCGGCGCCTGCTGGGTACTTGAACCCGCGATCTGGCCGGCAAGAGTGCTCGGTTCTCCCGTGATCGTGGCCGAGCGCTCGTCGAATGGATACGCCAGGAGGGTGCTGTCGCGGACCGTAAGCAGGTAGCCGTTGGCGTACAAGGGATTGTAGGTGCCTTCGGTCAGCTGGACGGGTGGTCGACCGTCCAGCGAGCCGACCCAGATGCCCCGTTTTTCTTCCTCGCCACGGGCAAAGTACAGGAACCGGCGGCCATCCGGCAGGAAGAATGGCCAGCGATGCGAATTTTCGCCGGGCGGAACGACCGTAGCGTCGGTTACGGGGCCGCCGCTCGCTGAGACACGGCGAAGGCCTGCCGCGGCGTCCCCGAACACGATGACGTCATCCCGGCTCCACGTGCCGCCGCGGCTGTTGAGCGACGCTTCGCAAATGTCCTGTATGCCGCCGTCGAGCTCCACTCGCTTGAGGCGGCCGCTGGTGAAGAACCCGATCGATCGACTATCCGGTGACCAGAACGGATCGGCCCCGCTCTCCGTGCCGGCCAACGGCCTCGGTGTGACGTCGTCGAGCGTCCTGACCCAGATCATCGATCGCTTGCCGGACTCCGCCGCCGCAAACGCCAGATTGCGCCCATTGGGCGACACCGCAATCTGAATAATTGGCACCGACGCGCGTGTTGGCGTAAACGTCCCATCGGGCGGCGGGGTCAACGGGAAACGGATCATGTCGCGCGCGGGCTCGATCGGACGGAGAGCCGGCCAAGCCAAGACGGCGAGGGCCGCTATGACTGCGCCCGCAATCAGCGCCGCCGCTAACGGCCGCCGTGAGCTGGGCACCGCGGCGGGCGCGGCTGCGATGCCCGAACCGGATTGCGCCACCCACCTCAGCTCCCGTGCGATGTCGGCCGCGGATTGCCAGCGTTCGTCCGGATCTTTCGCGAGGCACGTCGCGACGACGTGATCGAGCGCAGCGGGCGTCAACGGCTGCAGCGCCTTCATCTCGGCGGGCTCGTCCTTCAGGATCGCGCCGATCACGCTGGCGGGCGTATCGCCTTTGAACGCGCGCAGGCCGGTCACCATCTCGTAGATCACCGCGCCGAGCGAGAAGATGTCGCTGCGGGCGTCAACCTCGCGGCCTTCGAGCTGTTCCGGCGCCATGTACGGCATGGTGCCGAGCAAGGTTCCGAGACCCGTGCCAGGCGCGACGTTGGTTGTTTCGGCCGCGCCCCTAGCCATCATGCCGGAATAGGTCAGCGGACCCGCGAAGGGTTTCAGCTTCGCTAATCCAAAGTCGAGCAGCTTCACGCCGGTCTTCGTGAGCATGACGTTGCCGGGCTTCAGGTCGCGATGGATGATGCCGTGCCGGTGCGCCGCATCGAGCGCCCTCGCCATCTCGATCGCGAAACGGATCGCCTGATCGGGTGGCAGCGGTCCTTTCACCAGTCGATCCGCCAG
>JANOZI010000201.1:0-18739 GCA_031429375.1 Acidobacteriota bacterium
TACGCCGGTCCCCAGTGGTCGGTTGAGACCTTCGACACCGCCCGCAAGCGCGAAGAAGAGCGCCTGCTGAAAACCGACCTCGCCGCCGACGCGCGCGCCAACGGCGAGCATCGCGTCGCGTCGCTCAAGCGCATCGCCGCCGAGGATCTGCCGCGGCAGAAGCGTTACACCGACTACCGCAAGATGTTCGAGCAGCAGAAGGACATTGATGCCGTCGTGGTGGCCACGCCCGATCACATGCACGCGCCGATCGCGATGGCCGCGATGGAGCTCGGCAAGCACGTCTACGTGCAGAAGCCGCTGTGCTGGTCGGTCGACGAGGCGCGCACGCTGGCGCGCAAGGCGCGGCAGGAACCGAAGCTCGTGACGCAGATGGGCAACCAGGGCCACTCGTGGGACGACGGCCGCAGGGCCGTGGAATGGGTGCAGTCGGGTGCGATCGGGGACGTCACCGAAGTCCACGTCTGGACCAACCGCCCGCTCTCGTACTGGCCGCAGGGCATTCCGCGTCCTGAGCCGCGGCGAATCTCGCCGGACCTGCGCTGGAACATGAACGGCGTGATGGCGCGCCTCGCCAACGCGATGGGGATCTACTCGGTGCCCGACCAGTTGTCGTGGGATCTGTTCCTCGGTCCGGCGCCGGCGTGCGACTACCACCCGGTCTACCACCCGTTCAACTGGCGCGGCTGGGTCGACTGGGGCTGCGGCGCGCTCGGCGACATGGGCGCGCACCTGATCGACCACGCCTACTGGGCGCTCGATCTCGGCTACCCGACGTCGATCGAAACCGTGTCGACGCCGTTCGACAAGGCGTGCTTCCCGACTGCCACCAAGACGTTTTACGAGTTCGCGGCGCGCGGCTCGAAGCCGGCCGTCAAGCTGACCTGGTACGACGGCGGCATGTTCCCGCCAACCCCGCCCGAGTTCGCCGAAGGCGAACGGCTCAATGCCGAAGGCGGCGCGATCATGGTCGGCACCAAGGGCAAGGTGATCTACGACACCTACGGCCTGAAGTCGCGCCTGCTGCCGGACTCGCTTCAGAAGTCGGTCGGCGATCCGCCGCGCACGCTGCCGCGCATCACGACGAGCCACGAGGTGAACTGGGCGAACGCGTGCAAGGGCCAGGGCCAGGCGTCGACGCCGTTCGAGTACGCGGCGAAGCTGACCGAAGTGATGCTGCTGGGTGTGGTCGCGCTGCGCGCGGGAACGAAGATCCACTACGACGCGGCGAACATGAGGATCACGAACTCGAAAAACGGCAACGATTTCCTGAAGCGTGAATATCGTCGCGGCTTCTCGATTTAGAGTGCAGAGTGCAGAGTTATTAACTACAGACTCTTGATTTTAATGTTCCGGTAAGTGACCACGTTGCCGTGGTCCTGCAGGACGATGTGTCCGCGCATGTGGCGGCCGTAGGGCGGCATCTCGCTGAATTTGCTCGCCTGGAGCCGGGCATACCAGTCGGGACTGAACTGCTCGAACTCGAGCAGCTTCACGCCGTTCATCCAGTGCTCAACATGCGTGCCCTTCACGATCAGCCGGATGTCGTTCCACTGGCCGACCGGCCTGGTCACGTCTTTCACCGGCGGATGCATCGCGTAGTTCGATCCTGCTGACAAGATTGGACTCGCGCCGTCCTTGTGGCCGGCGTTGTGCAGGATCTGGAACTCGGGACCGCTCTCGTATGGGTTTTCGTCCCCCGTGACGACGTGGTACATGATCCCGCTGTTGCCGTTCTCCGAGATCTTCCACTCGAGCCTCAGCTCGAAATCGCTGTACTGCTCCACGGTCATCAAGTCGCCGCCCGCGCCGTTGCGCACCAGCTCGCCGTTCGCGGCTGACCAGCCGGCCGGCGGCGTCGTCGACTTGTAACCGCGCCAACCCGACAACGAGCGGCCGTCGAATAACGGCTGCCAGCCGTCGGCTTGTTCCGCCGCGGTGAGCGCCGGGGAATTCTGTTCGGCGGGGCTCAAGGCGAGGGCGAGGCTGCAGACGAGGATCAATCGCAACATAGTCCGCCGATTATAGAAGGCAAACGGCAGAAGACAAAAGGCCGTTGCGACTTTCGACGCCGGCTGTATAGTTCAGCTCGATCATGACCGCAGCCTCGATTCGCCTCGCCGTGATGATGTTTCTCGAGTACCTGATTTGGGGATCGTGGCTGCCGTTACTCGCGCTCTATCTGAGCGGCGTGCTCGGGTTTACCGGCGGGCAGATCGGCTGGATCTTCGCCACCCAGGCCATTGCCTGCATCGCCGGCCTGTATTTCGGCGGCCAGATCGCCGACCGGATGTTCTCGACCGAAAAGCTGCTGGCAGTGCTGCATTTCGTGGGCGGCGCCGCGATGTTTGCGCTGGCCTATCAAACGACATTTTGGTCGTTCTTTGCCGTGATGCTGGTGTACCAGCTCGCCTACATGCCGACGTTGTCGCTGACCAATGCGATCTGTTTCCACCATATCGCCGACGCGCAGCGTGATTTCGGGAAGGTGCGCCTGTGGGGCACCATCGGCTGGATTGCCGCCAGCTGGCCGTTCGTGTTCATCCTCGCCGGCAAGACGGGGCCCGACCTGCACGCGGCGCTCTCGAGCATCTTTACCGTCGCCGGTGTGTCGTCGATCGCCCTCGCCGTCTTCTCGCTGACACTGCCGGCCACGCCGCCCTCCAAGGGCGAGCCCGGCGCGAGCGCGCCGATGGAAGCGATCCGGCTGCTGCGCGATCCGATGATGTTCGTGTTGTTTGTCGCCACGCTGATGACGCGCTGGTGCATCAGGCCTACTTCCAGTGGACCAGCCCGTTCCTGCAGGCCGCCGGGCTGCCGGAGAACTGGATCATGCCGGCGATGAGCGTCGGCCAGGTCGCCGAGATCGCCTCGATGGCGGTGCTGGGCGCGGCGCTGGCAAAAATGGGATGGCGATGGACGATGACGCTCGGCGTGCTCGCGCATGCTGTCCGCTTCTTCGTGTTCGCGATCGGCGACCCGCTCTGGCTGATGGTGGCCATCAACGCCGTGCACGGCATGTGCTACGCGTTCTTCTTCGCGGCGGTCTACATCTTCGTGGATGAGCGCTGCCCGCGCGACGCGCGCGCCAGCGCGCAAGGCTTGTTCAACCTGGTGATCCTCGGCATCGGGCCGTTCGCCGGGAGCTTGTTGTGGGGACGGCTGGGCGACGTCTTCCGCACGCCGGAGGGCATGGTCGATTTCTCGCGCCTGTTCCTGGCGCCGGCGAGCCTCGCTCTGGCGGCGGCGTTACTCCTTGCGGTGGCATTCCGGCCTGCAGCGAGGCCGGCGGGTCTACGAACGTAGCCACAGAGGCCAGAGACACAGAGAAAACCAATTCTTTTTAACCGCTCCTCAGCATCTCTGGGTTACCACGGCATCTCTTGCCTTTCTCCGCGAAGGCGATAACCGTTTGCCCTTGGAAGAGACAAGAGCGTTTTTCGAGAAGTATTTTTGAAAAAGTATTCTCTGTGCTCTCTGTGCTCTCTGTGCCGACGGATCCGCCCCGGCTCCAGTTCCTCTTTTCACATCGTGTTCTTCGTGATCGTCGTGGCGACCTCGATCGGCACCTCTCGGTAAGCCGTGTGCTTGCCGAGCTTTGAAGACGCCTCGACACGCACGACGTACCGCCCCGGCGCCAGGTCCTTGAGCGGCACCTGGGCCTTGAATCCGTGCGTCCGCGCCGCGGCGGTCACGGCGCGCGTTTCGCTGCTGTTGAACACCGCCGCGCCCCCCTCGGCCGGACGGATCGACGTCGTCAGCTCCGCGTCGTGCTGTGCAGGAGTCGAGCGGTCGTACAGCTCGGCAAACACGCCCAGCGTTTCATCACGGCCGAACACGCGCGTCGCGATCGGCGGAACGGGGAACACATCTTTCAGCAGGGGATCCGGCTTCGGCGTGACCATCGCCGGCGCCGCCGTCGAGGTCAGCGCAAGCCCGCTCAGCGCAAACGGCGTCCTGGCGTAGTCGGGCACTTCGAGGTCGTACGGAACAGTCGACACGGCGCTGCCGACCGACTCGTGCAGGCCCACGCGCAGCTGATAGCGGGCGGGCGGCAGCTCGATTCGCGACAGCATGCGCACGCCGCCGCGGCGGCTGAGCATCTGGTGTGTTTCCGGCTTCAGCTTCAGGTTCAGCGTCTGCCGGTCCGAACCGCGGATCTTGCCGGTGTGATCGGCCGCGATGATCGACACCTCGACATCTTCGACGAAGCGGCCGTCCTGTTGCCGGTACTGCAACGCCGAGCCATCGACTTCCACCGCGATCACGACCGACGGATTCTTGCCGGTGCCCTGGAATGGCGCGGCCCACACCCGCATCGGCACGCCGCCCACGGGCAGCGGGTTGTTCAACGCCGCCACGAGGGCGGGTGACGTGCCGGCCTTGGTCTCCGCCTCGCGCTTTTTCGCGATGGCCTTCGGGTCGGGCGGCACATAGCCACGGCGTGCCCGCACGCGCAAGCCCGGCCTCTTGACCTTGAGGTCGATCTTCCTGAATTTGCCCGGCTCCTGTTTCGGATCGGTGACATAGCCGATGACGTAATAGCGGCTCGTATCGCGAACGATGCGGTCGAGGCCGCCAGCGACGTCGTTGGTCCGCACGATGGCCAGCCCGCCGGTCTCTTCGGCCAGCGCCATCAGGCTCTCTTGCGCGAGCAGCAGTTCCCGATTGAATCCGCGCGAGGTGCCAAAATCGACGTTGGGATCTTCGGCCACGCTGCCGACCGCGATGGCTTCGTCACCCAGTTGCGTCAAGCCGCGCGGGTCGACCGCATAGATGCTGACATTGGCGCGCTGCGCCGCCGCGACAGCCTCGCGCGCGTCGGACATCAGGCTCGACGCCGAGCGGTTGTTGAAGACGTCGTAAATGTCGTAGTCGATGCCTTCGCTGAACAGCACCACCGACTTGCGGCGTCCAGGCACGTTCGCCATCCACTGCGCGACATCGCGCACCGTCTCGAGCGTGCGCCTCGCATTCATGCCGCGCTCGGGATCGTAGGGATCGTCCACCTGCTTGGTCGGTGATGGATTGGCGGAAGAAGACGAGCCATCCGATGAGGTGTCTGACGCCGATCGCTCCATGTCGCGATCGCGCAGATGAACGGCAAGCCGTTCAGTCGTTGCCGAGGGCAGCTTCTGGCCCATGAATTTGTCCACCGACGCCAGCAACAGTCGGCGGCTTGACGTCAGCTCCTGCGCGCTGTCGGTGCGGCCGCTGGTGTAGACGATGGCCGCCACGTCGTCAGGCCCCAAGGATTGCTCCACGAACCGCCGCGCAGCGTTCTTCACCAGCGGCGAGCGCAGCGCCATGGTGTGGAGATCATCGAGCACGATGATGTAGATCCGGCCCTCGAACTGCGGAGTGGTGGCGCGGACATCGGGTTCGACGCGGGTCGCCGCGGCCGGTGTCGTGCGCACCGGCGCGACCGCGACGTTCACCAGCTGGAACACGGTCGGTTGCTGGAGCTTTCCGGCCTCGTAGACTTCGAAATCGTCCTTGGAGAGGTTATCGACGAAGGCGCCGCGCTCATCAGTGACGACGGCGTGGACTTCGACGAGGTTTACGCCGCCGCGGAAGGTGGCGACGGGGTTCTGGACGGCCGTGGCGCCCTGCCGCGCCTCGACAGTCGTCAACGCAACAACAAATGCACACAACAAAACAGCGGCCTGGCGCATGGTGTCAACCTCCTTTGAAAGGACGCCCGCAACAGGACGGAAAAATTCTAGATTATTTTTTTTGGGGAAAGCAAGCCCCCTTGAGCGGACACCGGGAATCGCCCGCCGCTGTCCCGAAACCGCAGGCGTTCATCATCCCCAGATGGCAGATGGAAAAATCGAACTTCACCGGATCGAGGGGATCCAGTTGTCGCAGCGACGCGGTAATGTCGGCCGCCATTTTCCAGCCGGGACTCTTGTAGCGCGTCAACTGCAAGCACTGCCCTACGCGGATCACATGAGTATCGAGCGGCACGATCAACTGCCCGGGGCGCACGCCGGTCCACACGCCGAGGTCGACCTGGTCGTGGCGCACCATCCAGCGCAGGAACAGGTTGAGGCGCTTGCAGGCGCCGCCGGACGAGGGCCGCGAGAAAAAGTACGCGACCCCGGGTTTCGGCCGCGTCCTCAGATACACCGCTTTTTGATCAAGCGCGAGCGCGCGGGTCGAAAACGACTGCAGCGCGTCCGATACGTCTACGGCGTCGGGTGCCAGGCCCTCGACAAAATAACCTTCAATCGATCCGCGCTTCGCGATCATCTGGTGAAGCACCCAGACGAGCGCGGCCATGTCGGCGCCGCTGGTCCACCGGTGCACCAGGTGATCGAAGGCGCGGCGATCGCGGGCGGGGTCGAACGCCCGCACGAAGGCCGCCGGCGACGGTCCCATCACCGCCAGCATGCCCTCGATCGAATTGATCACGCTCTGGACGCGGCCGAAGGCCAGCGCCGCTGAAATGAAGCCGGCGACTTCGCGATCGGCCGGCTGTTCGTAGCGCCGGACGATCCAGATCGGGTCGGTGGCCGAATGCTCGACGTTGAAACCAGCATAGAGTGTGTCGAGCGCGGTCCGCAGGATGACACTCGACCTGTTTCTCATCAGCTTGCTCACGTTGTTTCTGGAGCTTACCTGCATCCGCTGGTTTCCGGCCCACGTACTGTTCCTGACGTTCTTCACGAACACCGTGTTGCTGGCGTGCATGCTCGGCATTGCGGTCGGGTGCCTCGCTGCGAACCGCAAGCAGAACCTCCTCGCGTGGACGCCGTTCGTCCTGGTCGCCGCCCTGGGCAGCGCGCACCTGGTGGAGTGGCAGCGCCGGTCGTCGCACAGCGTGATCGATGTCGGCAACCAGTCGTCTCCACAGATGGTGTTCTTCGGCGTCGAATACCAGGCGGGCGACATCTCGAGCTTCGTCATCCCGATCGAGTTACTGTGCGGCTACTTCTTCCTGTTGATCGCGCTCGTCATGGTCGGACCCGGGCAGCAGCTGGGCCGGTCGCTCGCGCGGCTGCCCGATCGGCTCGAGGGCTACACCATCGACATCCTCGGCAGCCTCACCGGCGTCGCGTTGTTTGCCGCGTGCTCGTTCTTCGAGCTGTCGCCGCTCTGGTGGTTTGGTTTCGTCATTGCCGGGTTCGCGTATTTTCTTCGTCGAGAGACACCGGGTCGCCGGTTCGCCTTTGCCGCGGCATCGGCTGCCGTTCTCGTGCTTTCGATCCTGCCGATGTTGACGCAGGCGGGCACCGGGCGGGAAATATGGTCGCCGTACTACCGGATCGACTACCAGCCCGACCACAAGCTGATCTCCGTCAACCTGATCGGTCATCAGCAGATGCAATCGCACCAGTCGCCGTTTCCCGCCTACGCGCTGCCGCACTTGATCAATCGCGACGCCGGCCGGAAACCTTTCGCGGACGTGCTGATCATCGGCGCCGGCTCGGGCAACGACGTCAGCCGCGCGCTGGCGTGGGGCGCGAGCCACGTCGACGCGGTGGAAATCGATCCGGTCATTCAGCGGCTCGGCAAGCAGGAACATCCCGACCACCCGTACGACGACGCGCGCGTGACGGTGCACCTCAACGACGGCCGCAACTTCCTCAGGAAGAGCACCCGGCAATACGACTTGATCGTGTACGCCCTGGTCGACTCGCTGGTGCTCCACAGCAGCCATAGCAACATCCGGCTCGAGAGCTACCTGTTCACCAGGCAGGCGATGGATGACGTGCGCAGCCGGCTGAAGCCCGACGGCGTGTTCGTGATGTACAACTACTTCCGCCAGGGCTGGATCGTGTCGCGGCTGCAGAACGCGGTGCGCGCCGCCTTCGGTGCCGATGCGCTCGTGCTCAACCTGCCGAGCCGCAACACGCTCGGTCCCGACGAGAGTCTCGGCGGCGACTTTACGGTGCTGATCGCGGGCGACAACCGCGCCATTCGCGACGCCTTCGCACACGAGCCCGAGTACTGGCTGCGAAGCGGGCGGCAGCTCGATGCGCAGACCCCGAACGGCTTCCGCTATCCGCTGCCCGAGGAGCGGGCGGCATGGCGCGCCCTGCCACCCGAACAGCGCCCGGCCGCCGAGTGGCAGCAGTTCCGCCTGACTCGCGTGACGATCGGACGGGACACGATGCGGCCGGCGACCGACGACTGGCCGATGTTGTACCTGCGCGAGCCGATCATTCCCGGCTTGAGCTTGCGTGGCGGGACGATCATGGGCACGATCGCGCTCCTCTTGCTCGTACCGTTCTTCAAGCGCGGCTCTCGCGGCCCCATGGCGGACAGCCCGGGTGCGCTCGTCCAGATGTTTTTCCTGGGCGCGGGCTTCATGCTCGTCGAAACCAAGGCCGTGGTCCACATGGCGCTGCTCTTCGGCGGCACGTGGATCGTGAACTCGGTGGTGATCTTCGCCGTGCTGGTGATGATTCTCGCCGCCAACCTGTTCGTGTTCGCGGCGAAGCCGGTGCGGCTCGGGCCGTACTACGCCGGCCTCTTCCTCTCGCTCACGATCAGCGCGCTGGTGCCGATGGAATACTTCCTCGGCATGGATCGAACCGTCCAGGTCGCGGGCGCATCGGCGCTGGCCTTTGTGCCGATCCTGTTCGCCGGCGTGATCTTCGCGGTGTCCTTCTCACGAGTGGCCGAAGCGGACCGCGCGTTCGGCGCCAACATCGCCGGCGCGATGTTCGGCGGCCTGGCGGAATACAGCTCAATGATCCTTGGGTTCCGCTACCTGCTTTTCGTCGCGGTCGCGCTTTATGTAGCCTCTTTGACAGGAATGCTTTACACAGAAACACGGAAACTCAGAAACACGGATCTTTCTCAGGCTGACCGCAGTGCCTGAAAAAATATTCTCTGTGTTTCAGTGATTCCGTATTTCCGTGTGATGCATTTGCTTAGAGCCACCCGTCGGGCGTGTGCTTGAACGTGCCCGTCCACGATGTCTCGAAGACCTGCCTCTCGGCATTCCAGCTATGGCGCTCGATGGTGATCAGCGGGCGCGCCAGCCGCAGCACGTTGAAAGTGTTGAGCTCCCCGCGGCCGCGCGTCGACAGCGTGCCGGCCTGGACCACGAGCGCCGAGTGCCCCGCAATCTGATAGCGATCCGCGGTGTGGCCGACGTGGCTGACATGGAGATGGCCGGCCAGAAAGAGGTCGGCGCCGGCCGACGCCAGTTGCTGCATCGCCATGCCGGATCGGCCGATCAGGTACTCGTCGCCGTGGCTCGTGGGCAGATCGAAGGGATGATGGGTCACCACGATCCTGATCGCATCGGCGGGCGCCGCCGCCAGCCGCGCCCGCGCGTGCGAGACCTGCGCGACATTCAACCGCCCGCCGCCGTGAAACGGGAACGACCGTGCGCTGTTCAGTCCCACCGCGATCACTTCCTCATCCTGATAGATCGGTTCCAGATCGTGTGCGATGTGGCGGCGATACCCGCCAAAGGGATCCAGCAGCCGCGCCGGCAGGTTGTAGAGCGGCACGTCGTGATTGCCGGGCACCGCCAGGATGGGTGGCGGCAGCTGGTCGAGAAACACCCGCGCCTGCTCGAACTGGCCGCGGCGGGCGCGCTGCGTCAGGTCGCCGGACACCGCCACGAGATTCGGCGCGGCGGCGCGCACCGCGTCAACGAGGGGCGCCACGAGCCGCGGGTCGACGCGCCCGAAGTGAATGTCGGAGAGATGAACGATCGTGCGCATCGTCTATCGAACGGGCACCACGACCCGCAAGGCTTTCGGACGCGTTCGATAATGGAGCGGCGCGCGCATCGACACTACCTCGCCGTCGATGGCAACCTGCAGGCGCGCGGCGCCGCCGGCGTCGATCCACAGCTCGGAGGCAGGCAGGATGTCGAAATCGCCGGCTTGCCTGCGGCCGATCAAGGCCCGCGCCACGAGCATCGGGAGGTCACGGGCGTGGACGCGCGGCGCCCGGTACACCACCAGCGTGCCCTGGTCGAGCCGCGTCCTGCCGCCCACCCGTGGACCGTCAATGTCGTACTCGTTGTTGCCGATGAACACGAAGGGCGTGCGCCACGTCTGTCGCCGTCCATCGATGTCGACGCCGACGGTTACGCCACGGTATTTTCTGACCACGCGAAGCGTAGCCAGCGCCAGCGCCGGCCACTTCCAGTGTCCGCGCTGCCGCAACGACTCGCGCTCTTCGACGATGGACGGGTAGAGGCCGATCGAGCTGTTGTTCACGAACACGCGATCGTTCACCTGGCCGACATCGACGTGGCCGATGTGGCCGGCGGCCACGACCTTGATCGCGTCGGCAAGGTCGAGCGGGATGTGGAGATCCTTCGCGAAGTGATTCAGGCTGCCGAGGGGAAGCACGCCAAGCGCGGCCGGCGAATCCACCACGGCCGCCGCGACGCTGCTGACGGTGCCGTCGCCGCCGGCCGCGACCACGATTGACGCGCGGGCGCTCGCATCGCGGGCCACCGCGGTCGGATCCTGACCGCGTTCGAGCGCGACGACTTCCGTCCTGGTGCCGGCGGCCCGAAACAGATCGGCCAGCTCGACCTCGATGCGCTCGCGTTTCGCGGCGGTCCCGGCAGACGAGTTGACGATGACGACGATCGCCGCGGGCCTGTCCCGAGCGGCATCCGGACCGGCGTCGAGGGGCGCGGGCATACCGTCTTAATGGTACCGCGTCAGCCCTCAGTCACCACAGGAGGCCAGGAGAAATCCTCACAGAAGACCAGAAGATCGGGAGAAGTCATCTTCTTCTGGACGCTGGTTGTATTATTCGCACCAGCAGAATTTCTCGGAGCTCTACCTCGTCGAGGGTGTGAAGTAGCCAACGAGGCGCACAGCGCCAAGTCCCACGAGCACCGAAGGCGCGGGTCCCAGCTAGGCGGCGAAGCCGCCGGGACCCAGGAGCCTCGTTTTCTAGAAGCTCGTAATCGGCGTCTTCGCCGCGCACATCGGGCACGAGTCTGCGGGGTAGTTCGGCGGCGACAGGTATTCGACCAGCGCGACGTTCGGCGCATTGACGCTCACGCATGGCTCGCAGCGGTCGATGATCTCTACCGTGCCCACCACCGTGCCGCCCGCTGCCACGACGAGCTCGGCGCACCGCTTGAACGTCGTGCCGGTGTTGCGAACATCGTCCACGAGGAGCACGCGCTTGCCGCTCATCGTCTTCGCGTAGAACGGGCTCAGGTACGGCTCGTCTTCATCGCCAAATGCCGCAAACGAATACGGCGGGTGCGTCATCGGCCGGCGGCCGTCGAGCAGGCCCGCCATGGTGTGCGCGAGCAGCGCGCCGCCGGTCGCCGGGCCCGCCACCACCTGGGTCTGCTCGATAAAATCGGCCGGCAGCACGTCGATCAGGTCCTGCGCGACCCGCCAGATGGTCGACGGCCACTGAAACAGCTTGTGCGGGTTGAGATACAGCCGGCCGTGAAAGCCGTTGCCGTAATCGAAGTGGCCGTCCATCACCACTTCGAACCGCCGCATGTCGTCGAGCGCGCGTGACCTGACTTCTTCGTGCCGTGCGTTCTTGGTTGTCATCTATGTCAGTTTCGCTTCGGGGTTGGCATACACGGTGCGGCCGCCGACGATGGTCGCGGCGACACCGCCTGTGAACGACCAGCCGTGGAACGGCGTGTTCTTCGATTTGCTGGCAAACTTCGTCTTGTCGACGGTCACCTGAAGGTCGGGCGCGAGAATCGTGATGTCGGCCGCGGCGCCCGCCGACAGCGAGCCGCCTTCGACATGGAGGATCCGCGCCGGATTCACCGACAGCAATTCCACCATCCTCGACAGCGTGATCAAACCGGTGTGCACGAGCCGGTCGAGCGTGATCGAGACCGCGGTTTCGAGTCCGACAATCCCGAACGGCGCGCGATCGAACTCGACGTGCTTTTCGTCGTAGTGATGCGGCGCATGATCGGTCGCGATCACATCAACCGTGCCGTCAACGATGCCGGCGATCATCGCGTCGCGATCGCGGGCTTCCCGCAGCGGCGGATTCATCTTGGTATTGGTGTCGTAGGCGACCGGCGCGGCCAGCAGGTCGTCGGTGAGCGTGAAGTGATGGGGACAGACCTCGCACGTGACTGTGACGCCGCGGCTCTTGCCCTGCCTCACCGCCTCGATCGTCGTCCACGCACTCATGTGCGCGATGTGGACGTGGCCGCCCGTCATTTCGGCGAGCAGGATGTCGCGCACGGCGGTGATCGACTCGGCCGCGCCGGGAATGCCGCGCAGGCCGAGCGACGCGGCGACCGGACCCTCGTGGGCGACGCCGTCGCCCTTCAGCGTTTGATCCTCGCAGTGCTCGATCATCGGCATGTCGAACATGCTGGTGTACTCGAGCGCGCGCCGGGCGAGCAGCGCCGTCGCCACCGGCAGCCCGTCGTCGGTCACCGCCACGCAGCCGGCCGCCTTGTGCTCGGCGATGTCGGCCAGCTCTTCGCCCTGCTGGCCTCGCGAGACCGCGCCGATCGGATACACGCGCGCCAGCCTGGCTGCGGCGGCCTTCTGCAGGATCAGCTGCGTGACGCCGGCGTTGTCGTTCACCGGCTTGGTATTCGGCATGCAGGCCACGGCGGTAAAGCCGCCGGCCACGGCGGCGGCCAGGCCGGTCGCCACCGTCTCTTTGTGCTCCTGCCCCGGCTCGCGCAGGTGGACGTGCATGTCGATGAAGCCCGGGCAGATCACAAAGCCGGCCGGAATCGTCACGACCTCTGCGCCGTCGGCTTCGAGATTCGCGCCGACCGCTGCGATGCGATCGCCGTCGATCAGCACATCGAAGACTCCGTCGCGCCCATTGACCGGATCGACGACCCGGCCTCCCTTCAACAACCGTTTCACTGTTCGCTCCACCATCTCCGTCTACTCCGCGTCAATCTGTGGCCCGGCTAACAGGTACAGCACGGCCATGCGCACCGCCACCCCGTTGGCGACCTGGTCGAGAATCACGGAGTGCGATCCGTCCGCAACTTCCGACGCGATCTCGACGCCGCGGTTGATCGGCCCTGGGTGCATGATGATCACGTCCGGCTTGGCGCGCGCCACGCGCGCCTCGGTCATGCCGAAGGTCGTGAAGTACTCGCGCAGCGACGGAAAATACCCGCCCTGCATCCGCTCGAGCTGAATGCGCAGCATCATGATCACGTCGGCGCCTTCGACCGCCTCGTCGACCCGGGTCGTCACGCGCACGCCCATCTGCTTCAACCCGGGCGGAATCAGCGTGGCCGGGGCACACACCCAGACGTCCGCGCCGAGCTTGGTCAGCAGCAGCACGTTCGATCGCAGCACCCGGCTGTGCAGCAGGTCGCCGACGATGGCGACCTTCAAGCCGGCGAGCCGGCCCTTGCGCTCGCGAATGGTGAACGCGTCCAGCAGCGCCTGGGTGGGGTGCTCGTGCATGCCGTCGCCGGCGTTGACAATCGAGGCCTTGCAGATCCGCGACAGCAGGTGGCACGCCCCCGACGAGGCGTGCCGCAGCACGATCATGCTCGGCGACATCGCCTCGAGGTTCATCGCGGTGTCGACCAGCGTCTCGCCCTTGACGACGCTGGACGAGGCAATGGCGACGTTCAGCGTGTCGGCGCTCAACCGCTTCTCGGCGATCTCGAACGAGGTCCGCGTCCGCGTGCTCGGCTCGAAGAACAGGTTGATGACGGTGCGGCCCCTGAGCGTCGGCACTTTCTTGATGGTGCGCTTGCCGACTTCCTTCATCGCGTCGGCGGTGTCGAGCACGAGCACGATCTCGTCGGGGCTGAGGTCGGCAATCCCGAGCAGGTGGCGCTGGCGAAGCGCGGTGAGCGGCCGCGCGGCGGCGGAGGTCTGGGCGGCGTCCATAGCCATCACTCCTTCCCCTGCAACAGCACTTCGTCCACGCCGTCCAGCTCGCGGAGGTGCACCTGCACGCTTTCCGTGCGGGACGTCGGAACATTCTTGCCGACGTAGTCGGCCTTGATCGGCAGCTCGCGATGGCCGCGGTCCACCAGCACCACCAGCTGGATCGACCTCGGCCGGCCGAAGTCGGTCAGCGCATCGAGCGCCGCCCTGGTCGTGCGCCCGGTATAGAGCACGTCGTCCACCAGCACGATGGTGCGGCCGTCGATCGAGAACGGGATCTCGGTCTTGCGAACGAGCGGCTTGACGCCAACCGAGGCGCCCATCAGGTCGTCGCGGTAGAGCGTGATGTCGAGCGCGCCGACCGCGACGTCTTCCTTGGTGATCTGCTTGATGTCGGCGGCAATGCGCTGCGCGATCGGCACGCCACGGCTGCGCACGCCAACGAGCGCGAGGTCAGCCAGGCCGCGATTGTGTTCGAGAATTTCGTGGGCGATGCGGGTGAGCGCGCGCGAGATGCGCTCGGCATCCATGACAACCGGCATGTCGTTCCTCTTTGCGAACTCTCTGGTCCGCGTTTAAAGAGCTGCGACGGAGTATATCAGACTCGGCAAATCCTATGGAGAGAGGTTCAGGGTTCAACGTTCAGGGTTCACGGTTCACCAGGTTCATGGTTCAACAGCTGAACCCTATGAACCCCGACTCGTTCAGTGGGTTTCACCGACTTGCCGCTCTCCTGATCGGCTGCCAGGCGGGTGTCCCTTCTTCCCACTGATTGTCCGTGAGCTGCCGAACCTCTGACCCGTCGGCGCGCATGACGAAGATTTCGCCGTAGGGTTGTGGTGAGTCGGTATAGGGGACCTCGTCCTTGAAGCCCATTCTCGTCGACGCAAACGCGATGTGCTCGCCGTCGGGCGACCAGGCCATGTGCGCGTCATTGCCGCGACTGTGCGTCAACCGCCTGAGACCCGTGCCGTCCGGCTTGATGGTGTAGATCTCGTAATCACCCTCCGCCTGACGCGAGAACATGATCAGATCACCGCGGGGCGACCACAGCGGGAAGTTGTCGTAGCCACCCGCGATCGGCGTCACCGTCTTCGTCTCGATCTCCATGATGCGAAGGCCGTCGCCCTCCGGACCAAACGTCCGGTAGACGAACCGCCGCCCGTCCGGCGACATCGACGGGAATCCGCTGTTGTTCGGCCCGTTCGTCAGCTCGCGGAACCCGCTCCCGTCGGCGTTGACCATCGCCACCTGTGCACCGCCTTCGACCCGATCCTCCGGCTTCAGGAAAAGACCGTGGAATCCGTTGAAGAACGCGTCGAACACGCCAATGCCGAAGACGATGCGGTCGCCGGTGGGGGACCACTGGGGGCCGAGCACGTTGCGCGCCGGATCGCGGTAAATGACCCGCGACGTTTCGCTGCCCACGTCGGCGACGGCCACGCCGGCGCCTTTCGCGTTTTCCGCGGGACCGACGAAGGCGAAGCGGTCACCCGCCGGACTGAACGACGGCCCGCCGTTGGTAAGCGTCAGCTCGTACTGGGGATGTCGGCTCCAGGTTCTGACCCAGGGCTTCCTCTGGAACGCCACGCGCTTGTGAAAGACGACGCGCGCGCCGTCGGGCGACCACGCGACCGCGCGAATCTCGCCCGCCGGGCCGCGCCGGCCGTTCGAATAGTGGATGCCCCGCTCGGCGCCGTCCCTTCGGATGTAGGCCACGACATCGCCGGTCAGGAGCGACGGATTCACCTTGACGCCAGGCCCGGCCGATAGCTCGGACACTCCGCCGGTGTTGATGTCCACTGACACGATCCGTGTGTCTTCCGGATGCTCCGGCACCGCGCGGCGATTGTCGAGGGTCTGCTCCGCCGTCATGCAATACGCCACGATGCGACGGCTGTCGGCCGTCCATTTCGGGCTGCCGCAAAAATCGCCGTGCGGGGTGAGCTGCTTCAGACCAGACCCGTCGGGATGGACGATGTAGAGGTCGACGATCTGGAGGTGTTCCCAGCGCCCGTGGGCGGACGGCAACTGGCTCGTGCGGTCCGAAGAAAACGCAATCCACTGACCGTCCGGGGACCACGACGGCCGGAAGTCTCCTCCAGGACCTGACGTCAGCGCGGTCGTCGTCCGCGTCTGCAGGTCCAGCGTCCAGAGATCGGCCGTGCCGCCGGCCCGTGTGCTGACGAACACCAGATGCCTGCCGTCCGGTGAGTGCGCCGCCTGGTCGTCGTAGGCCGGACTGTCCGTGAGTCGTTCCAGGCCGGTGCCGTCGGGCTTCACGCGATATAGATCCGCGGAGCCGTTGCGCTCGGACGTGAAGACGATCGACGCCGCATCGGGCGACCACGTGGCGTCGTAGTCAAGGTCGGCCGGGGACACGAGGGGATGCTCGTCGCTGCCGTCAGCCGCCGCCATGAACAAACCAATCTGGCCCGGCTGCGGAAACACCCTCGCGATCACGATTCTCTGCGGTTCGGGCCCCTGGGCCAGCGCCAATCCGGCGAACGCGAGGAGAAGACTTGCGCGCATCATGAAGCTCCTTGTTGCCGAACTGCGCCATCTGTGAGCCAGCGACGGGTTGAGCGGCTCAACTGTCCCACGTTTCCGTGCCCGATAGCACCAACTTCAAGAGGATGCGGGGTGTTCCGTGAGGCGCTCCGGCAATCGCGCCGCCCTGACTTGCCGCGGCTCGATCCGTCCCGCCGGCTGCGCCTGGAACTCGAGCGCCACAACGCGCGCGCGCCGCGGCCTCAGCTACGGCTGGCTTCAGGCAGCCCACCGACAGCGCGCACTCGTAGGTGCCGTCGCGACGCGCGAGCATCGTCGTGCCTTCGCGCCGGCAACACTACACAGTCACTGGGCCCAGCCAAGCGCTCAGGCGGGGCCCGGTCTGATCCCTACGCCGTGTTCTGCTTGATGACGACCCGGCGCCTGGCCTTGGGATCGAGCGGCGGATCGGCGCGCTTCAGCGCTTCCGCCATCAGCGCCGTCACCGCGGGCGCGTCGAGATCCGACGCGCTGGTCAGCCGGATGTGGCGGACCATCGTTCCAGTGCCCGTCAGTACGTGCTCGGGATCGGGCAGCGTATCGCCTTCGAAGAAGTACAGGTTGATCCAGTTCCGATACACCATGATCGAATTGATCACATCGGTGGGGCGCTCGTTGGGACAAAAGCCAACCACGAGCCCGTTGCGCTTGTGGTAGACCATCTGAACGGCGCCGGGCAGCCGCGCCCGCATCGTCTTCAGTACGCGGCGAGTCAGCTTCGCCATCTCGGGCGGCAACGTCGCGATGAACGAGTCGAGTTGCGCCGCCGGCGATACGACGGACTTTGCCGATTTCGTTCGATTGCTCGCGACCCGGGCCATGCGGCAAGAGCCTATCGCATATCGGTGCGAGCTTTGTAGGTCTGAATAGCGTGCTATATTCTGACCTATAAAAGGCAAGAACGTCAGGCCGATCACCGACCTCAAGAACCGGACCAAAGAGCTGGTGCAGGAGGTGGCTGAGAGCGGCGAGACCGTCGTGATCACCCAGAACGGCACGCCGCGTGTCGTCGTGATGGACATCCGGCAGCACGACCAGCTTCAGGACACCCTCGCGATGCTCAAGCTGCTGGCGCAGAGCCAGGACGCTCTGGCAAAGGGTGAAAAAACCTATTCGACCGCTGAAGTCAGAAAACGGGCGCGAGCGGTGTTGCAGCGATCCCGTGAACAATGACGCCACGCCGCGTCGCCGTCGTTTGGATCGCGGTCGCATTGGCGGACGTCGAGCGGCTCGCCGCGTATCTGCTGGATGACTCGCCCTCCCGCGCCGACGCCATCCTCGAACGCATCATCGACCGCGCCAAGTCCCTGGAGCGATTTCCCGAGCGCGGGCGCACCCCGCCCGAACTGCGCTCGATCGGCGACCAGACCTGGAGAGAAATCCAGGAACGCCCATGGCGGATTCTTTACCGCATCGCAGGCCCGCGCCGCGTTGAGGTTCACGGTGTGATCGACGGTCGCAGGAACCTTATGGACGTGCTCTTGGAACGAATCCTGCGCTCGTAGAGCTCAATCGAGGGGCGGACGCCGCTTCCCAAATCCCGTGGCCTGTTCGAACGCGTGCGCGATCTGCAGCACGCCGAAGTCATCGCGGTCGCGGCCGACGATCTGGATGCCGACCGGCAGGCCCTCGTCGGTGAACCCGGCCGGAACCGAGATCGCGGGCCGGCGCGTCATGGAAATCCAGTACGCCGACTTCATCCAGCTCACGTAGTTGTCCATCGCCACGCCCTCGATCGATTTCGGCCAGTCGAGCGCCGCATCGAACGGCGGCACCTGGCTCACCGCGCACACCAGGAAGTCGTACCGCTCCTGGAACTTGCGGATCCGCTCGAGCAGCAGGCCGTGGCGAATCAGCGCGCGGGCGATGTCGGCACCGGTGATGCCCGCCCCGGATTCGATGTCCCAGATCGCCTCCGGCTTGATCAAGTCACGGAAATCCGCAAGCAGCGGGCCGTGCGTGTTCCAGCTCGCCCACTTCCGGAACGTCAGGAAGATGTCGTCGACATCGCCAAAATCCGGACAGGCGTCTTCGACGATGCAGCCGAGGTCGATGAAGGTCTGGCGCTGCTGTTCCAGCACCGCGCGGACCCGCCGATCGAGCGGCAACCCGTTCAAGTCGAGGCTCCACGCGATCCGCGTGCCGCGGTGATTGCGCTCCAATGGCTGGGTGAAGTCGAGCGGGTCGCTCGGATACGACATCGGGTCGCGCCCGTCCGCTCCCGCCATCACGCTCAACATGAACGCGGCGTCGGCAACCGACCGCGCCATCGGTCCTTTCACCGTCACCCCGACCAGCGGCAGCTGGGTCGGCGCAATCGGCACCAGGCCGACCGTTGGCCGCAGCGCCACGATGTTGTTGAAGTTGGCGGGGTTGCGGAG
>JANOZI010000202.1:0-4225 GCA_031429375.1 Acidobacteriota bacterium
GATCAACTGGACGACGGCGCTGAAAAAATAGGCGACTGGAAACCCAGGAAGACAGTCGTTCTCGCCGACCTCTCTGAACTTACTGAGAACTCGCGCTGCCACGCAGCAGCGTGACGAGACGGTCGGCGGCAACATTCTTCCAGCGCTCGCGCACGCCGTCGGGCCACTCGACGACCACCGCATCGATACGCGCCGACGCACCGAGTCCGACATGCACTCGGATGTCGCTCGCAGTGAGATAGCTGCCGTCGGTCTTCACCCGCCGCCACAGCGTGGGCTGTCCGGCGCGCTCAATCCCGACGCGCGCGCCCATGCCGAAGCGTTCTCCCGAGTCGTGCCGCAGCCGAATCTGCAGCCAGTGGTTGCGCGCGGCGGAATTATTCAACAGCAATCGCACCGGGCCGTTGTTCGTCGTCACCAGCACATCGATGTCGCCGTCGTTGTCGACGTCGCCGAACGCCGCGCCGCGGCTGATCTCGGCGCGCGCCAGCGCCGGGCCCGCCGCCGCGCCGGTCTCTTCGAACCGCGCCCTGGTGTTGCGGAAGAGCTGATTGCGCATCCGATACGGCGCCGGCTGTCCGCGCTGCGATTCGATGATGTTGACGCCGCCGTTGGCGATGAAGAGATCGAGCCAGCCGTCGTTGTCGTAATCGAACCAGCCGGTGCCGAAACCCGTAAATGCGGCCGTCGGCCGCGCCAGGCCGGCCGGGACGCGCGCATCGGCGAAGCTGCCCTTGCCGTCGTTCACGTAGAGGGCGAACGTCTCGGCGATGATGTTGGTGACGAACAGGTCTTCGTCGCCGTCGGCGTCGAAGTCGCCGGACGCGATGCCCATGCTGCCTTCGGGGTTGCCCGCCGCGTTCAACGCCGCGCCGGAGAGCATGCCCTCGTTCACGAAGGTGCCGTCGCGGCGGTTGATCCATAACTGGTTTGGGGTCGCGTCGTTGGCGACGTAGAGGTCCAGCCAGCCATCGCCGTTGTAATCGCCGACCGACACGCCCAGCCCGTTGCCGTCGGCCACGGCGATGCCGGCCGGCTGGGTGACGTTCACGAAACGGCCGCCCCGCTCGTTCCGGTACAAGCGGTCGGGCACCGCGCGATACGCGCGCGGACTGCAGTAATCGCGCGCGCCGACCGGGTCGTGGCAGATCTTGTTATCGGCGATCGTGAAGTCGAGGTAGTTGGCGACGAAGAGATCGAGGTCGCCGTCGCGGTCGTAGTCGAGAAAGGCGGCGCTCGTGCTCCACAGCGGGTCGCTCACGCCGGCTTCCCTGGTCGCATCGGTGAACGTACCGTCGCCGTTGTTGCGCAACAGCGTGTCGGGACCAAACGAGGTCACGAAGAGATCGAGATCGCCGTCGTTGTCGTAGTCGCCGACCGCGGCGCCCATGGCGTAGCTGCGCAGGGTGATGCCGGCGCGATCGGTGACATCGGTGAAGCGCAGCGTCCGCGCGCCGCCCGGCCCAACGCTGAGATCGTTGCGAACCAGACGGCTGCGTCCCTCGCCCTGCGGCAGGAACGCGTCGAGGTCGCCATCGCCGTCGTAGTCGAACAGCGCCGCGCCGGCGCCCATGATTTCGTGCATGTAATACTGGCCGGTGGCGCCGTTGACGTGTGTGAACGGGATGGGGGAGGGGGCGTCCTGGAACAGCGGCGGTGGCTGCGCCCACACGGCGATTGCGGCGATCAGGACCAGCAAGACGCGCGTCACTGCTGTTTCAGCGCAGCCAGGTCGCGATCGATGGCCGCGGCCAGTTCAGTCTGGCTGAATTGAAGTGCCAGTTGCTTGGCCTCGATCGACCACTTGATGCCCTGTGCTTTGCGACCCGCGCGCAGATGCGCGACGCCCAGGGCAAAGAGGTATCGCGGCGCTTCCGCATCTCGCGGCTCCGCGATCTTCTCCAGCTCGGAGGCGGCTTCGTCGGGCTTGCCGAGCGCGATCAGCATGCGCGCCAGGTTGAAGCGGGCGAGCCGGAAGCCCGGCTGACTCTCGACTGCCTTGCGATAGGCGTCGGCGGCCTCCGCCAGCTTGCGTTGCTGCTCGAGCGCCTGCCCCAGGTTGTTCTGAGCCTGGACGTGCAATGGATTGAGGGCGAGCGCCTCGCGATAGGCGTCGATCGCGAGCTCCCACTTCTGTTGCAGGCCCAGCAGCACCCCGTAGTCGTAGTGAGCGTCGGCGCTGCCCGGCCCCGACCGCACGAACGCGCGATAGTGCTCCTCGGCCCTGGACCAGTTGCGCTCGCGCCCGTACAGGGCAATCAGGTTCGCATGCGCCTGCGCCAGTTGCGGGTCGCGCGCCAGCGCCGCCTCGTGCGCGGCAATCGCGCCGGCGGTATCTCCCTCGTCAGCCAGCTTCACGCCGCGCTGCAAGATGGCGCCGGCGTCGTCTCGCAATGTCGTCACGGTGGCAAGCACCGGATCCACCAGCGCCGGCCACTGCGCACCATATCGTTGCTGGAGCGCCAAAGCCGATCGCGCTTCGTCCAGGCGGCCGAGCGCGCGGTACGACAGCGCGAGCCCGTAGTGCGCCGCGCCGAGCTCGGGGAAGAGCATGACGGCGCGCCCGAAATGCACCAGCGCCGTTTCGTGCTCGATCTGGGCCGCCGCGATCCGTCCGAGCCCAACTTCGACGGCCGGTCTCGACGAAGGTTCGTCGACGAGCGCAAGAAACAGCCTCTTGCTCTCGTCGAGGTCGCCAGATTCGAGCAGCGACTCCGCGAGCTTGACCCGGGCGGGTAAAAAGTCAGGCGACAGCGACAGCGCCTCGCGGAGCCGCGCGACGGCGTCAGCATGTCGTGCGAGCCGCTGCAAGACGAGGGCGTCGAGGTAGCGCCATTCGAACGCACGCGGCGCCAGGGCCGCGGCGCGGGCGTAGACCTCGTGAGCCGAGGTCCATTGTTCCCACGCGTGCAGGGCGCGGCCCAATGCGCCAACCGCGGCCGCATCCGAGGGCGTTGTTGCGGCCGCGCGAGCGGCCGGTTCGATCGCGTGTCGCGCCGCCTGCGGAAACGAGTCGAGGGCAAGAACGGGGAGGGCCGACGATGTCGGCTGGACGAGGACGACGATCAGGGAGATCAGAGAGATCAAGGAGTTGATTCTAACCTCCTTGATCCTTCCGATCTCCCGGTGACTCCCCGCTTAGAAAGTGAAGCGCAGTCCGAGCATCACCTGCCGCTCCCGATACGCGGCATTGGTCAACGCCGCATCACCCGCGATACCAGTGATCTGGCCGAAGGTGCCCGACGTGATGCTGTTCTGCGGATTGGCGTAGACGATCCAGTTGAAGAGATTGTTCGCCTGGATGCGTGCTTCCAGCCGGCGCGTGCCGCCCACCGGGAACGTCCGGAACAGCGAGAAGTCGAAGTTCTTGCCGCCCGGGCCGTAGAACTGGTTGCGCGTGACGTTGCCGAACCCCACGTTCGTCGGTTGCGCAAACGCGCTGGTGTCGAACCAGGTCCCGTTCGGCGCGATATTCCCGAGCACGTTGAAGGTGCCCACGAGGTTGGCCGTCTGCGTGTTCTGCGGCGTGTTCAACGACGTACCGGCGGCGGTGACGTGGAACGGCGTGCCCGAGAACGCGGCGAACATGCCGTTGATCTGCCAATCTTGCACGATGGCTGACAGAATATTGTCGTAGCTGCCGGCACTCTGCCACGGCAACTGATACGCGAAGGCCAGCTGGAAATTGTGACGGCGATCGAACCCTGCCGGGCCCCAATTCCGGTATATCTCACTCGGCGTGTTCCACGCCAGCGTCGCCCGGCCGTCGGCGTCGTTGTCGTTCATCGACTTCGACAGTGTGTACGCCCCCTTGAACAGCAGTCCGCGAGTGAACGGCTTGTTCATTGCGATCTGCATCGAGTTGTACTCCGTCTTCAGGCGTTGTCCCCACGACCACAATGGCTGGATTCGGCCTCGCGAGGCATACGGCCGGCCCGCGTCGCCGACGCCGAGCGTCGTCGGTGCATTGATGTCGACACCCGCCCAGCCGCCGCTACCCTTCGCGCCGACGTAGGCGACATCGACCGCGATGTCGTACGGCAGGCGGCGCTCGACCGCCGCATTCCACGTCTGCACCATGCCGCGGTCGACGTTGCCAACCTCCGGCGTGTAGACGATGGCCGCGTTGTCGAGCGGCACGCTTCCGGTGCTGGTATTGGGACCGACGAGCAGCGGAATCCCCTGCGCCAGCGTCCGATACCAGGCAAACTGGTCGGCGTTCTGA
>JANOZI010000203.1:0-2372 GCA_031429375.1 Acidobacteriota bacterium
GCGGCGTTGAGATCGAGCTGCACGCGCCTGGCCTCGATTTCCGACTCCAGGAAATCGGGACGATCGGCCGCGCCGACGTTGTACAACTGCGCGGTGATCGTCACGGCTTCCGAGGCCAGCGCCGCCAGCCGTTCCTGGACTGCGATGCGGCGATCGACGGTCAACGATTGGAAGAACAGCCGCCGGACGGTACTGACGATCCGTTGCCGCTGCAGTTCGAGCTCGGCTTCGCTCCGCTCGACCGTTCGATCGAACACCGCGCGGTTGAGGCGCAACTTTCCGCCGAGCAGAAGCGGTTGTTCGACGAAGACGCCGTACGCGCCACGCGGATCGGTGTCGCCGAGCGGCACTTCTTCAGCGGATCCGCCAATCACCGGGTTCGGCCACGCGCCGGCCTGCCGGGCACGGCCGCGCGCGGCATCGATGCGCGCCTGCGCGGCCCGAAGCGTCGGGTGACTCTCGAGTGCAAGCCGCTCGAGCTCCGCCATCGTGACGCCGGCCGGCGCCGGCGGCGCCGGCGGCTTCGGTGGTTGCGCGGTGGCGCTCGACGCCGCGATCAGTACCACGACGACGCTCGCGAAGCAGACCCTCATCGTGCCGCCGCCTTGCGCGCTTCTTCCGCTTTCAATTCTTGAATCCGGTCGAACAGTTCCGGACGCAACACCCGAATAATCGTCATCATCCCCATCGTGCCGCCGGTCCATCCCGGCCGCAGGCCGTAGGTTTCCGGCTTGGCGACCATCTCGTCCATCACCATCGACATGTCCTGCGGGTAGCCGGGGAAGAGGCCGGCATTTGGCGCCGCTCCGATGCCCGCTTGAGCCGAGGCCGCCTGGGCAGCCGGTGGCATCGGCATCGTGCTGACCGGTTTCTCCGGCTCGGCGCCGAGGTTGATCGCGCGACCGAAGGCGGCGCCTCCCGCAGCGCCGAGCGCGCCGCCTTCATGGATGCCCATGCCCGCTTCCATGCTGCCCGGCGCTTTCATGTTGGCGTGCGTCATCATGATCGGCCCGACCATCGACGCCATTTGGTTCATCATGTGATGCGGCAAGTGACAGTGAAAATGCCAGTCGCCGGGATTGTCGGCGACAAACTCGATATCGCGGGCCTGTGCCACGCCGACCAGCACCGTGTTGGCGGGTTCGCCGGACGCGATTCGGAAGCGTCCGCCCTCCGAACCAGTCACCTCGAACTGATGACCGTGCAGGTGCATCGGGTGGTGATCCATCCCGAGGTTCACCAATCGGATCCGCACGCGCTCACCGAGCTTGACGATCAGCGGCGTCGTCGCCGGGCCGGCCTTGCCATTGAGTGTGAGCCAGTTGAATTCCATCGCCAGTGAATTCGGGATGGTGTTGTTGGGGAGAATCGCCCACTCCTGCAGCACGATGCCGAAGTCGCGATCGACGCGAGGCGCGTGCGCCGCCCGTGGGTGAATGATGAACAGGCCGATCAACCCCATCATTTCCTGCATCGCCATGTGCGAGTGATAGAAAAACGTGCCGTTCTGCTTCAGCGTGAACTCGTAGGCGAAGCTGCCGCCCGGCGCAATCGCCTCCTGCGAAATCCCCGGCATGCCGTCCATCTCGACGGGAATCTCCAGTCCGTGCCAGTGCATCGAGAAGGGCTCCGGCAGCTTGTTCACCACGTTCAACCGGACCCGATCGCCTTCGTTGATCTGGATGGTGGGCCCCGGCACACTGCCATTGAAGCCCCAGGCATCGACGATGCGGCCGGGAATGAATTCCGTGCGCACCAATCCGACTTCGATGTCGAACACCTTGACGCCGTTCTCGAGCCGCCACGGCATGTCGGGCACGTCCGGGGTGATGACCGGGACCACGCCGGCGCCGAGACTGCCGGGCGCGATTGACGCGGGCACGCGGCGCGCGGTCGTCGGCGGCCGCGCTGCCGGTGTTTCGGGGTGGACGTGTTGTTGCGCGGACGCGGTACTGGCAGCCGCGACTCCCGCCACCGATGTCAACCCGCGGAGGAACGATCGTCTACTGGAATTCATGGGGTCCTATTGAGGCCGCCGCGCCGGACGGCTCGACGTGTGTGAGTGGCGAATCTTCCAGCCATCCGCGCTCTTCACCAGCAACAGCGTTTCGAGCCCTTCGGAATCGAGCAGGCGGTCGCCCATCTTCGCCTTGATGGTGTAGCGCGAGGTCGCGTAGGCGGACTCGCCGCCCGGCATGAGCGTGACTTTAATATCGCTGTGCGCAAACTGGAGATCCTGAAACGCCTTGAGTTCGGGACCGAGATGGTTGTCGCGGTAATCGGCCCAGCCGTTGTTGATGCCGCCGCCTTCATAAATGGTGACGTCGGGGTGATAGAACTCCGCGAGCTTCGCAAGGTCTCGTGCCATGAAT
>JANOZI010000204.1:0-9979 GCA_031429375.1 Acidobacteriota bacterium
TCGGCCGCGCAGGCGAGCTCCAGACGCTTTAGACCAAGAACAAGGCGGTCCTGGAAACGCATGGCATTACCTGCAGATCGCAAGGGGCACGTCCGTCACGCGTGCGCCCTATTCCCTATCGCCGTATTTCGTTGTGTGACCTCCGAGAGCCGCCATCACCGGAAATTCTGCTTTCGTAACTACCACCTGGCCTGAACTGACATCGACGTGCAGGGCGACGTCTTCGCGAACGTCCAGTTCGTTCGCCACCGGCAAAACGCGCAGGTCTCTGACCTCGCCCGCAGTGGTGGCCAATTGCATCGCCGTACGCGCGTGAGCTTCGTCTGGCACAAACCGTGCGTCGCCGATGCAGCGGTGCACGTGGATCACATCTCCTGTTCGGCCGTCATAGACAACCAACAGGCGGCTTCGCACGACCTCTTCATCTCGAGGGTCGAGTCGACCAGATCGCTTAAGAAGATATCCATGACCGTCCCTTTTACGACCAGAAGTTCAGCGCCCAACGAGCGGTCGCCGCGCTCTTGTAGCCTGCAGTCTTAAATGTGACGCTCGTCACGTTTCGGCGAAATGCGAATGGCCGCTCCAACCCGAGAAAGTTCTCAACCCCGCTGTCACTCACAATCTGAGCAATCGCACACCCCGAAGTGCCAAACTCTTCACCATTCCCACCCACGTCCACCAGCGCGATCTCCGCGAACGTGGGCGCGGTTCTTTACTTGGATTGTCACGGTGTTGCTATGGAGCCCGCCGAGATTCCCTGACCCCAGGAGGAATGTTCGTGGCGGCGGGAAACGCTCCTTCCGCCACGCCCGCATCGCAGAATTCGGCCTAATTCCGCACACCGATTTGGAGGCTGCGGGAACGGAGAGAACTGCCGAACCCTCCAGCGGGAAATCAAGATGATTTGCGCGAAATTCGCAGAGTGGGTTGTCCCCAAAGCGCCAAACTTTGGAGGAATGTTGGAGGCGGCGGGATAGTTGCCCGCAGTCGGCGAAAGTCTCAACGTTAGTCACGAAGCACAAGTCACCTTGAATAAACGACTTGCGATCGAGACAGTTGAGCCACTTTCGCCAGGAACATGTGGAGGCGGCGGGAGTTGAACCCGCGTCCGAGAACACGTCGTCGCAGATCACTACGTGCGTGTCTCCGTTCTCGTGTCGCAGCCGGTTAGAAACGGAGCCAAGTGCCCCGGCCGCCATCCCCGATGTGTCTCACTGCCACGCCTCAGGGCGGAACGTGGCAGCCAGCCTACTAAAATGACAATCAATCCCGAGCCGTAGGCGCTCTCAAGTTGATCGCTCACCGGTTATTAAGCGGCGAGAGCGTAGTCTGCGTTCGCAGTTACGTTGTTTTTCCACGGGATTAACGAGGTGCATGGGCCTCGGCACGCGTTCCGCGATCCCGCACCCCCGTCGAAGCCAAGTCGCCCCCCTGAGGTGAAGCACCGCTAACTACCCTTCCATTCTAGGGGTTCGGCTCCGAAACTCAAAGCTCAACCGCGCCCTGAGCCCCGGCTCGCGCTTCAGCCGGCGGTGGCAACTGTCAGTCGCGGTGCGGCCTGCGCGACGGCGGCGCGGTGGAGTTGCGCACCAGCCCTCAAGGGACAGCCGCGCGTCAGCCCGGAAACGGCGGCGCGCATCCGCAGCATCGCCCGCGACGCCGGCTTTACCGTGAGCGCCATTGCGCGCAGCCTGGCGACTCAGCGCACCGCCATGATTGGCGTCGTGGTCACGACCATCACCGATCCGTTCCATCACGACATCATCGCCGGTAGCTTGACAGGCCGATGCGCTCCGCTTATCGTGCACACGTTTGTAAGGCATGCGTCTTTTTGACCACTCCGAACGGCCCGCTGTCGCGCGACCGGCTCGGCCGGCTCCTCAGCCCCGCGTTCTGGGGGAACACGCTACGTTGCTGTGCTGCCCGTGGTCGTGACGGTCATCTTCGCGGCGCTGTTTTCTCTTACAAGAGCGACGGTGGCTATCGGCCGGTCACGCTCACGTATGACCGGCATCTTGCGGAGGGAGCCTGATGAAACGGCGTGATTTCCTTCAAACGGTGGTCACCGTCCCCGGCGCCGTGCTGCTCGAGGGGACCGTCGGGGCTGTTTCCCCCGCACCAATCGAGGCGCCGCAAGCCCTCCCCCTGCCGCCGGCGGCCACTTCGCAAGGCGCGGTGCTGGAGACGGCGGGAGCGGACCAGGTCGCTTCGCTCACGCCGCGCTATCTCAACGGCGTGCAGTTCGCCACGCTCCGTCGATTGTCGGATCTGCTCTTCCCGGCGCTGGCGCCGAATCCCGGCGCGCTCGACGCGCAGGCGCCGCAGTTCATCGACAACTACCTGGCAGAGTCGGCGACCGATCGACAGCGGCAGTATCGCGACGGGCTCGACGACTTGAATAAGCAATCGCAGTCCGGCTTCAACAAGCCGTTTGCGGAACTGACCACGGCCGAAGCCGACGCCATCGTCAAGCCACTGTTCAAGGTCCGCGGCCCGACGATGTCGGTCGTCGAGCTTGGACCCTTCATCAACCGGGTCCATCAAGACGTCCGCACCGTCACGATGAACTCGCCCCAGTGGAACGCGGCCCAGGCGGCCGCCGGCAATCCGGTGACGCGGCTGCTCCATTGGCGCAACATTGATCCCACCATTCCTCGTGCGAGGCTGGCGCCATGGCAAAGCAAGACCACCAGGTCCTGATCATCGGCTCGGGCCATGCCGGCGGCATGGCCGCCTATGTCCTGGCGCAGAAGGGCATCCGTTGCCTGATGCTCAACGCCGGGCCGGCCGTGGATCTGTCGCGCGATCGCCGATCGGTCCCGGGGCACGAGATGGCCTATCGCGGGCTGATGGAGCCGGGCGCGATCGGCGATGGTGCGATCGGCGAGAACGTGCTGAGCGCGTTCGTGCACCCGAGCGAAGTGCCCTACACACACGACGCCGACAAGCCGTACGTGTGGGTGCGGAACCGGGTGCTCGGCGGCCGCTCGGTGTTCTGGAGCCGGCAGTCGTTCCGCCTGAGCGACTATGAGTTCAAAGCCCGGGACCACGACGGCTACGGGGAGAACTGGCCGATCGGCCTTGCCGATCTCGCGCCGTATTACGGACGCGTCGAGGCAATGTATCGCGTTACCGGCCGTCCTGAAGGGCTGGCGCAGTTTCCCGACTCGACGTTCACCACCATCAACGACACCGCGGATTCGGATGCGCTGAAGAAGGTGATCGCGGTGGGCAAGAGCCGCGGCATCACCATCTCGAAGGGGCGGCAGTCGCTCGGCATCGATGGTTTCGCGAGCTCGATCAACTTGATGCTGCCCGACGCGCTCGCCAGCGGCAACCTGACGATCATTCCGAACGCGGTCGTGCGCGAACTGACCGTCGACGAGAACACCCGCCGGGCGAACGGCGCCCACTTCATCGATCGCCACACCCGGCGCGAGATGCACGTCGCGGCGCCGGTGGTGGTGCTGGCGGCCGGCACACTGGAGAGCACCCGCCTGCTGCTCAACTCGGGCATCGCCAATTCGAGCGGCGTGCTCGGGCGCTACTTGTTCGACCAGTATTACGGCGGCACGGCCTTCGCGGTCGTGCCCGACGCCGTGGGCCGCGTTCGCCAGGGCAAGCCGCTGCAGGGATCCGGCAACGGCATCATCGCGCCGTTCCGCAACGTCACCACGCGCGAGAAGGCGTTCATCCGCCGCTACGTCGTCAACCTCACCGTCGGCGCCAACCCGTCACCCGACCTCCTGGCCTGCTACGGCGCCGAGCTCGATCGGAAGATGGCCGAGTACGCCGGCGCCATCTGCCAGGGCGGGATGATGGGCGAGGTCTTACCGCGCTACGAGAACCACGTCCGCATCAACAAGGACGTGAAGGACGCCTACGGCATTCCGGTGCTCCACGTCTCGGCCGCCTACACCGACAACGAGCGGAACATGCACCAGGACGCGCAAGACAGCATGGCCGAGTTGTTCCAGGCGTCGGGCTTCGAGCTGCTCGCCAAGAGCGCGAGTCACCGCGAACCCGGACAGAGCGTTCACGAGCTGGGCACCTGTCGCATGGGCGACAACCCGAAGACGAGCGTGCTGAACAAGTGGCACCAGTGCCACGACATTTCGAACCTGCTGGTGGTCGACGGCAGCGCGTTCGTCACAGGCGGATGGCAGAATCCGACCTTGACGCTGTCGGCACTGTCGATGCGGGCTGCCGAACATCTGGCCGAGCTGATGCGCCGAGGCGACGTATAGCCCCAAGCCGGGCGGAAGACGAGGGATTGCACATGAGGATTTCACGACGAGCGTTCATCGGCAGTGCGGCCGGCGGCGCGATCATGGCAACCGCGGGCGTGGCCCGGGCGCAGTCGGCCAGGCCCGCCACCACCATCCGCGGGGTTACGATTGGCGGTAATACGTACTGTTTTCCCGATCGGCCGATTGCCGAGGCGATCGACGTGATGGCCGAGCTCGGCTTCACGCTCGGGGAAGTGCACCCGCGCCATATGGAGCCGTCGTTCGCCGCCGTGCGCGGCACGCCGATCACTCCCGAACAGCGCGAGCAGCTCCGCCAGTGGCGGATGACCGTGCCGCTGTCGCACTACGAGAACGTCGGCGCGCAGTTTCGCAAGAAGGGGATCGCGCTCTACGCCTACAACGTCAACTACCGTCCCGACTTCACGGACGGCGAGCTCGAGCGATCGCTCGAAGCCACGCGTGCGCTGGGCGCGCGCATCGTCAGCGGCGCCGGCATCGACGCGGCCCTCGCGCGCCGGCTCGATCCGATGGCCAAGCGCCATGACGTGCGCATCGCCGTGCACAACCATTCCGACGTTCGCGGCGAGCATGACTTCGACGCCATCCTGAAGGGCCTGTCCGATCGCATGGCGATCAATCTCGACATTGGCCACTACGTGGCCGCCAACGCTGATCCGGTGGCGACGCTGCGCCGCCGTCATGACGACATCCTGCTGCTGCACGTGAAGGATCGCAAGCGCGACAACGGACCCAATCTGCCCTTCGGGCAGGGCGACACGCCGATTCGCGAGACGTTGCGGCTGCTACGCGATGAGCGGTGGCGGATCCCCGCCAACATCGAATGGGAAGTCGACGGCGATCGGGTCACGGCCGTGCGCCAGTGCCTCGACTACTGCCGGCAGGTTCTTGAATCGTAAGCGGGTCATGAGAAAAAAGGAGAACGTAATGCAGAATTGCCCCCGTTCGCGCCATAGTTGCGCGCTCTTCCGCCTGACGGCGGCAGTCTTGCTGAGTGTCGCGCTGCCCTGGGCTGCCGCGGCACAGCAGGACGCCGGCACGCTGCGCGTGCTGATACAGGATTCGACCGGCGTCGTGCCCGGCGCCGAAGTCACCGCGACCAACGTCGCGACCAACGTGTCGGCGACACAGGTGTCGAACGACCAGGGCTACGCCACCTTCTCGCCGATCCAGCGCGGCACCTACACCGTGAACGTGTCGCTGACCGGCTTCAACCCCGTGCGCGTCACCAACGTCACGATCGTGGTCAGCCAGAACCGCCTGCTGCCGGTGACGCTGGCGCTGGCGAGCATCGCGGAAACGATTCAGGTGGTTGCGTCAGCGGCCGTCATCCAGACCGAAGACGCGACGCTCGGGCAGGTGCTGAAGAGCGAGGTCATCGAACAGCTGCCGCTGGCGGGCCGCCGCTATACCGACCTGGCGCTGCTCACCCCGGGTGCCACCGAAAGCACGGCCGACCCCAACCTGCGCGGTCCCGGCTGGCTCGTCGTCAACGGCAACTCGCACGTGATGAACAACTTTCTGCTCGACGGCTTCGACAACAACCAGAACACGCAGAACATGCAGTCGCGTTCGGCGCAGGTGGTGTCACCGTCGCCCGATACGCTGGGTGAGTTCAAGGTGATCACCAACGGGTTCTCGGCCGAGTTCGGCCGCGCCGCCGGGGCGGTGATCAACGCCTCGATCAAGTCGGGGACCAACGCGTACCGCGGGTCGGCCTGGATCTACAACCGCGATGCGGCGCTCGCGGCCAACCGGTGGGAGAACAACTGGCGTGGCATCAACAAGGACGACCTCGAGTGGAACCAGCCCGGCGCCACGATCGGCGGGCCGCTGCGCAAGGACAAGCTGTTCTTCTTCGGCGACTACGAAGGGTTCTTCAGTACGGTCAGCAACGCGCCGTTCGTGACGGTGCCGACGCTCGCCCAGCGCAACGGCGACTTCAGCGCCCTCACCGTGCCGATCCTCGATCCGCTGACGGGCCAGCCGTTCCCCGGCAACATCATTCCGGCCGACCGCTTCGATCCGCTCGCGAAGAAGATCCTCGACTCGGTGTACCCGGCGCCGAACAACGTCTGGCCGGTGCCCGGCGTCGGCAACCGTCCGATTAATAACTACACGCGGGTGGTGCCGACGACGCGCGACACTCACAAGTGGGACTTGCGCATCGACTACAACATTTCGACCAAGGACCGCTTCTTCGCCCGCTACAGCTTCAACCAGGACTACAACTTCAAGACGCCGACCATGCCGGGCCTCGCCGACACCGGCGCGCAGGACGGCGGACGCCAGTACGCCCGCAACCAGGCCTTCGGCACCAGCTGGAACCGCATCCTGTCGTCGTCGGCCGTGAACGAGTTCCGCGTCGGCTACAACAAGACCGCGGCCGACTTCTCGCATGCCACCGTCGGCCAGCCCACGGGCAGCGAATTCGGCTTCCGCGGCCTGCCGAAGTTCCTCGATGACGTCGGCGGCCTGCCCCGCATGACCATCACCGGTTACCAGTCGCTGGGCGTCGGCAACTTTCGGCCCCAGTTCCGCAACCCGTACTCGCTCCAGATCACCAACGCCACGACCATCGCCCGTGGCGCGCAGACCTGGAAGTTCGGCGTCGACTATCGCTACAAGCACGATAAGTGGGTGGACCTGCAGTACCGGACCGTCGCGTACAACTTCGATGCGCGCTTCACCAACGACGGCATCGCCGACTTCCTGCTGGGTAACGCCCAGAGCCTGGGCGGCTCCAACTTCTTCGTGGCCGACCAGGTGACGCAGAACATCTCGGCCTATTTCCAGAACGACTGGAAGATCCGTCCGAACCTCACGCTCAACCTCGGCGTGCGCTACGAGTACACGACGCCGCTCTACGGCACCGGCGAGTTCACGAATACCAACATCGACTTCGCGGCGCAACAGCTGGTGATTGCCGATCCGGCGCCGCTCGTCCTGGGCGGCCGCCGCGCCGAGAACAAGTACGCGTTCCAGAACCCCGACTACAACAACTGGGGACCGCGCGTCGGTATTGCCTACCAGGTCACCGACAAGATGGTCGTGCGCTCCGGCTTCGGCATGTTCTACAACGGCGAGAACCTCACCGGCACCACCGCGGGGGAACTGCTCATCAACGCCCCGAACCTCTATCGCGTGACGCTGCAGCGCGCGGGCACCGGTCCGCCGCCGGTTCGGCTGTCGGACCCGGTGCCGGCAAACTTCCTCGACACGAGCGCCATCAGCACGGCGAACCTGGCGTTCAACTCGCGGTGGCCTGACTTCAAGGCGGCCACCGTCACGCAGTGGAACGTGGCGACGGAGTTCCTGTTGACCGGCAACTCGACCCTCGAGCTTGCGTACGTCGGCAACAGGGGCCGCAACCTCGACGTGACCCTCAGCCCCAACAACACCCCGTGGGGCGTGGATGGCTCCGTCGTGGCCAACCGGCCCTTCCCGCAGTTCGGCACGCTCGGCATGCGCGCGCCGCTCGGCATCTCCGACTACCGCGCGCTGCAGGCCAAGTTGGAGCGCCGCTTCACGGGCTTGTGGTACGGGCTGGTGTCGTACACGTTGGCGGACGGCCACAGCGAAGCGCCGACCTTCGGCGCCGGCGGCGGCGGTTTCCAGAGCTACGACTGGAATGCCAAGCCGATCGCGCTCCCGATCCTCGAGAACGCGTTCATGGAGCAGTTGACCCGGCACCGCCTGTCGGTGTCGACGATTGCCAAACTCCCGATCGGCCGCGGCGAGAAGTACGGCAACAACATGAACCGCGTCGTCAACGCGATCATCGGCGGCTGGCAGTCGCAAGCGGTCTTCACCGCCAAGTCGGGCCTGCCGATCAACGTGACGCTGGCGCGCACCGGAACCGATCCCTACACCGGCCGCAGCTACGCCTATCTCGCCAGCAGCGGCGGTGGCGAGCTGAGGCCGAACCTGGCGGGCGACCCGTTGACTGGCAACGACCCGAAGGATGACCGCGTCTACCTGAACATCAACGGGTTCGCGATGCCGGCCCTCAACACGCCCGGCAACGCGCCAAGGAACGTCACCTTCGGACCCGGCTTCTGGAACGTCGACGTCGGCTTGACCAAGCGCTTCAACTTCGGCACGCGGCAGAGCATCGACCTGCGCATCGAAGCGTTCAACGCCTTCAACACCGTCAACTTCCGCAACCCGGATGCCGTGGTGGGCGCCAGCAACTTCGGCCTGATCCAGACGTCGTACGATCCGCGCCAGATGCAGCTGGCGTTGCGCTACGCGTTCTAGCCATGACGCCGCGTATCGATCGACGGACATTCATCGCGATGGGGAGCGCGCCGGTCCTGGCCGGCGCGCTCGCGCCGCTTGGCGCCGCGGCGCAGACCCCGGCCCAGAAGTTCCGCATCGGGCACAACGTCGGTCCCTACCTGCGATTGGGCGGTCCGCCGCACGAGGGCTTCTGGCAGGGTGTCGCGGAGTTATCGTCTCTCGGGTTCAAGGCGACCGAAGCCGACGACAACCTCTCGAAGCTGAGCACGGTCTACGCCGGGGAAACGCAGCAGTTTCGTGAGCGCCTCGCCAGGCACGACATGCAGATGGTGGCGCTGTACCACAACCTCCCGGTGGACGAGGCCGCGCGCTTCGACGAGGGCGTGGCCGAGGGCATGGTGGTCGGCAAGTTCATGCACGACACCGGCATGTCGATCTTCAACCTGTCGGGCGGCACGAGGAAGCCGGGCGGCAATCCGCCGGAGGACTTCAAGGCGCTCGCGCGCCTGGTGAACGAGCTGGGCAAGCGGTTGAAGGAGCAGTACGGCATCCAGCTTGGCTACCACCCGCACACCAACAACATGATCGAGAACCGCGCCGAGATCGGCCGCATGATGGAGATGACCGATCCGCGCTACTTCAGCCTGAACCCCGACACCGGCCACCTGCTGGCGGGCGGCAGCGATCCGGTGGAAGTGTTCCGCACCTACCGGTCCCGCATTCCCTATCTGCACTTCAAGGACTGGGACCCGAACATGGTGACGCCCCGCACGGCGCAGACCGGCCGCAAGGGCGGGTTCCCCGAGCTGGGCGAGGGCATCGTGCCGTTGCCGCAGCTTGCCGAGTTTCTACTCAAGACCGGCTACGACAAGTGGGTGATGATCGAGATCGACTCGTCGCGGACGACGCCGCTCGACAGCGCGACCAAAGATCTGAAGTACATGACCGACCGCTTGAAGTTGAAGGTCGGCTGACGCCGGAGGCCAGCATGTGTCGAGGGGCCACGTGGGTGGTGATGATGGGGGCGGTGTGGGTGACCGCCGGCGTGGGTGCGGCGGGACGGCACGTGCCGCCGCCTGCGGTCGGCCAGGCGCCGGCGCTGCCCGACGATGCCGGGAAGGGCACGGTGCAACTGATGTGCGGCACGGCGTGCCACGATCTGTCGTTCCTGATCGGCCGGCGTGAAACGCCGGCCCGATGGGGCGAGATTGTCGAGGACATGTCGGTGCGCGGCGCGCCGGGCACGCGGCAAGACATTGAATCCGTGGTCGGGTACCTGTCGACGCATTTCGGCCGCGCCGCTGCCGCCGCGTCTCGACCTGTGCCATCCGCGCCGGCGGTGACGCCGCCAGCGCCACCGCCGCCGCAAGCAGGCCCGCCGCCGCGGTCGCGGGCGGCGTCGGCCGCGCCAGCCACCAACGGAGACTGGCCGTTCGTCGGCCAGAACGCCGCCGGCCACCGCTTCTCGC
>JANOZI010000205.1:0-19433 GCA_031429375.1 Acidobacteriota bacterium
CAAAGGCCGGCCAACCCGTGACGCAGCTGCACTACGCGCGCAACGGCGAGGTCACGCCGGAGATGGCGTTCATCGCGACGCGCGAAGGCCTGCCGGCCGAGTTCGTGCGCGACGAGGTCGCGCGCGGCCGCGCCATCATTCCTGCCAACATCAACCACCCAGAGCTCGAGCCGATGATCATCGGCCGCAACTTCCTGGTGAAGATCAACGCCAACATCGGCAACTCTGCCGTGTCCTCTTCGATCGACGAGGAAGTCGAAAAACTGCGCTGGTCGACCCTGTGGGGCGCAGACACGGTGATGGACCTGTCGACCGGCAAGAAGATCCACGAGACCCGCGAATGGATCATCCGCAATTCGCCGGTGCCGATTGGTACGGTGCCGATCTACCAGGCGCTCGAGAAGGTCGGCGGCCGGCCCGAAGACCTCACGTGGGAGGTCTACCGCGACACCCTCATCGAACAGGCCGAGCAGGGCGTGGATTACTTCACCGTGCATGCCGGCGTGCTGTTGCGCTACATCCCGATGACGGCCAAGCGCCTCACCGGCATCGTCTCGCGCGGCGGCTCGATCCTCGCCAAGTGGTGTCTCGCGCATCACCAGGAGAACTTCACCTATACGCACTTCCGCGAGATCTGCGAGATCATGCGCGCCTACGACGTGTCGTTTTCGCTCGGCGACGGCCTGCGCCCGGGTTCGATCGCCGACGCCAACGACGAACCGCAGTTCGCCGAGCTCAAAACGCAAGGCGAGCTGACGAAGATCGCGTGGGAATACGACGTGCAGGTGATGAACGAAGGCCCCGGCCACGTGCCGATGCACCTGATCCGCGAAAACATGGAGAAGCAGCTGGAGTGGTGCGCGGAAGCGCCGTTCTACACGCTCGGCCCGCTCACCACCGACATCGCGCCCGGCTACGACCACATCACGTCGGCGATCGGCGCCGCCATGATCGGCTGGTACGGCACCGCGATGCTGTGCTACGTCACGCCGAAAGAACACCTCGGCTTGCCGAACCGGGACGACGTCAAGGCCGGCGTGATTGCTTATAAGATCGCCGCGCACGCCGCCGACCTGGCCAAGGGCCACCCGCGCGCCCGCGCCTGGGACGATGCGCTGTCGAAGGCGCGGTTCGAGTTCCGGTGGGAAGACCAGTTCAACCTGTCACTGGATCCGGTCACCGCGCGGGCGTATCACGACGAGACGCTTCCCGCCGACGGCGCCAAGGTCGCGCACTTCTGCTCGATGTGCGGCCCCAAGTTCTGCAGCATGGAACTCACGCAGCAGGTGCGTGCGGAAGCCGCCAAGGGGATGGAAGAGAAGTCGGAAGAGTTCCGCAAGAGCGGAGCTGAGATTTACGTGAAAAACTAGGCGGGTCTGAAGACCCGCCTCTACGGGCGGGGCGGTGGAACGATCTGGATCACGGTCGGGTAGCGTTCCGGCGTCGCGTCTTTCTTCGGGTTCGGAAATCCCGCCGACCCGCCGAACGTGTAGTCCTTGATCGTCACGCTCGGCACAAACGCCATCGACTCGTCACGGAACTTGCCGGTTTCGAACTGATGCGTCGGCGGCGCTTCGAACAGCTCATCGCCTTTCTGCTTCAGCATCGTCTTGTAATAGTTGACGAGCTCCAGGTACGGCACGGTGGTGCCGAACAGGTAGAAGCGCTGGCCGCGGCCGGCATCGTACGACGTCAGATAAACCGCCGACGGATAGATCGGTGCACCGAGCATTGCTTCGGTCGGCGCTCCCGCAACCGGCGGCGCGGCCTGTGTGACCGGCGCGGCGGGTTGAGCCGGCGCGGGCGAGCCCGGCGGTGGCGCACTTGGCGGATTGCGCGGCGCTGCCGGCGTAGCGGGCCGCGGAAACGGCTGGGGCGTCTGCGCTGCCGACAAGAGCGCAATGCTCAACACGGAAACACCGAAACACTGAAGCACAACCTATTATAGGGTCCGCCTCCGCCAAAGGCTACGGCGCGACAGGCTCAACCGCGTACCCGATGACCAATTACCTGAACTATTGTCTTGCGAATCATGACTGGCTGATCGAGTTCATCGAAGCGCTCGTGGCGATCGAATCGCCCAGCGACGATCTGCAGGCGGTCAATCGCTGCGGGGCCGAGCTGGCGTCGCGCTTGACGGACCTCGGCGCCACCCTCACGCGCGCCACGCCGTCGACTGCCGGCGATCACCTGCGGGCCAGTTTCGGCAGCGGCGAGCGCCAGGTCTTGCTGCTCGGCCACTTCGACACAGTGTGGCCGGCCGGGCAGATCCAACGCATGCCGCTGAAGCGTGACGCCGGCCGGCTGCACGGCCCCGGCGTGTTCGACATGAAGGCCGGCATCGGCATCGCCACGCTCGCCACACGGGCGCTGCTGGCACAAGGCGCGCTCGACCACGCCCGCATCGTCATGTTGTGGACCAGCGACGAAGAGATCGGCAGCACTACGTCGCGGGCGTTGATCGAAGCCGAGGCCGTGAAGAGCGAGGCGGTGCTGGTGCTCGAGCCGTCGCTGCCCGGCGGCGCGGTGAAGACCAGCCGCAAGGGCGTCGGGCAGTTCGAGCTCGTCGTGACCGGCATTTCCGCGCACGCCGGCCTCGATCCGGGCAGAGGCGTCAGCGCCATTCACGAGCTGGCGCGCCAGGTCCTCGAGATCGAAAAGCTCCAGCATCTCGATCGGGGCATCACCATGAACGTCGGCGTCGCCCGGGGCGGGTCGCGTACCAATGTCGTGGCGGCAGAGGCCCGTGCCATGGTCGACGCGCGCGCGGTCACGATCGCCGATGCCAGGGAGATCGAGCGGGCGATGCGGGCGCTGAAGCCGCACTTGAAGGGCGCGGGCCTGCAGGTTCACGGCGGATTCGACCGTCCTCCGCTGGAGCGCACCCCCAACGTGGTGAAACTGTACGAGCTGGCTTGCGGCGTGGCGCGCGAGATGGGCTGGGATTTAGCCGAGGGCTCAGCCGGCGGCGGATCCGACGGCAACATCACCGCGGCGGTCGGCGTGCCCACGCTCGACGGGCTTGGCGCGGTCGGCGACGGCGCGCACGCGCTTTACGAGCACGTCGTGATCGATGCGCTGGCGCCGCGCGCCGCGCTCATTGCGGGTCTTGTGGGCCGGCTGGTTTCTTCGACTTCCTAGACGCCACTCCGTAACGGGCTCGCATCAGCGAAACGGTCTCCTGGACCCGCTTTTCGTAGTCCTTGTCGACGTAGCGCCGCGCGTAGAGCTGTTCGTAGCGCGCCACCATGTGTGGATACTCGCGCGTCAACAGGGCCATGAAGTGATCCCTGGTGCCGCCGTCCATGTGCATCACCATCGCCCCAACCGACGTCGCGCCCGATTCGGCAATCGCCTTCACGGTGCGCTCGATCTTATCCGGCTGCGTCGAGAAGCCGGGAACGATCGGCGCCATCAGCACGCCGCAGTCGATGCCGGCGTCAACGAGCTGCCGCACCGCCCGCAACCGCTGCATCGGGTGCGCCACGCCGGGCTCGAGTTTTTCCCACGCGTCTTCGTCCACGGTCGGCACGCTGATGTGCACCCGGCACGCCGCGCGCGACGACAGATCCTGCAACACGTCGATATCCCGCACGACCATAGGTCCTTTAGTGACGATGCCGACCGGCGTCGAGGCGTCGCGCAGCGCCTCGAGCACGCCGCGCGAGATCTTGTACGTGCCTTCGATTGGCTGGTACGGATCGGTGGCCGTGCCGAACCCGATGCTTTCTTTCTTCCACGCCGGCTTGTCGAGCTCGCGCCGCAGTACCTCGACGAAGTTGGTCTTCACGAAGATTACCGATGCGAAGTCGTCGCCCGAGTTCAACTCGAGTTGGGTTTGATAACGCCGGGCGAAGCAGTAGTGGCAGCCGTGCGTACAGCCGCGATACGGGTTCAACGACCATTGCATGTAGGCCTTCCCCTTGACGCGGTTCAGCGCCGACTTGCAATGAATCTCCTGGTACGTGGCGGCATCGCCGCGGCGCACTGCGTCGGGTAGCGCGGCAACGCCGCCGCCCTTCACCAGTCGAGCGAGATCTCTGGTTGTGGGCGACGCGCCGAGATCGAACAGGAGGGGATGGGTCGCCACAAAACACCGGCGGCCTTAATCTATTTCGCTTTTTATTCGCCAGTCAAGAGGCGAGGAAACTGCCGTACGTAATGGCCGTCGCCACGAGCGTGCTGAGAAAGAGCAATACGTCGTCGTTCACTCCGCTCCGTTGCAGCGGATTCGCAAGCGCGCGTTGAATCAGCGAGGCGACGGTTACCCCTAACACAATGAACGGCGCGAGCCGGAGCATGTCGGGAAACGTCAGCGCAAAAAGACCCGCGATGGCAATCGCCGTGATCAGACTCGCAAGCGCGCCGGCGCCCTTCCCATACCCTTTTTCGAACTCGCCGGCCATCGCATCGCTGGCCCAGGCGGCGACGCCGGTGGTCAGGATCAGCGCGCCCGTGGCATTGGCATCGATGGCGGCCATGAGGCCCGCCCCGACGACGCCGATCCCACAGCCGGCAGTGACGCTCCCCACGCCGTGACTGGCGGGCGTCGGCCCTCTTCTCCTTTGACCGGCGCGCCAGCTCGTCACCGCGACCGTCGCAGCGGCGAGGTACATCAACCAGGCTTGGAATCCACCGAACGAAAAAATCGCGGCGCCACAGAGCGTGCTCATCACGGCGCCCGCGATCGTCAGGGCCCTGACCTTCCAGGCGCCGACTGCCATGGCTGCGCTGGCCAACAGACCCCACCCGACGCGATGCCCGACGTGTACCAATTCCGCCTGAAAGACCGTCAGATCCACGGCGGCTGCGGCTGCAAGTATCAGACCAGCGGCAACGGGTTTCATGACTTAGACCTTCATCCGCCAGTGCGCGAGCAGGTCGTCGACCGTCCGCTCGAGCGGCACTTTGGGAACCCAACCGGTGTCGGCGGTCAGCCGCGCGCGATCGCCCAGCACGATCGGCGTGTCGTTCGGGCGGAAGCGCGCCGGATCCTGTTGGATCGTAATCGGGACCCGCGCGCGCGACAGGAACGTTTCGACGAGCGTACGAATCGCGAGGGCCTGCCCGGTGCACACGTTGTAGGCCACGCCGGGGCGGGCCGACTGCATCATCGCCCGGTATGCGCGCACGGTGTCGCGCACATCCATGAGGTCGCGCCTTGGTTCCAGGTTGCCGACCGCCAGTAATGGCGGCAGCCGCCCGGCTTCGATCAGCGCGATTTGCCGTGCCAGGCTGGGCGCGACGAACGCATCAGACTGCCGCGGCCCGGTGTGATTGAACGCCCGTGCGATCAGCCCCGGAATGCCGTCGTCTTCCCACGCGCGGCGAACGACCATTTCCTGGGCGAGCTTGCTGGTGCCGTACGGAGTGTTCGGGCAGAGCCGATCGTCCTCGTTGATCGCGCGATCGGTGGGGGTGTAGACCGTCGCCGAGCTCGTGATGAGCACCCGCGGCTGCAGGCCCGCCAGCCGGATCGACTCGAAGAGATGATGCGACGACAGGGTGTTGCCCGCGAAGGTCTCGCGGGTGTGCGCCCACGAGTCTCCGACGTGCGGCACCCCGGCCAGGTGATAGACCGCCGCGGGCCGCGCGTCCTTGATGGCGTCGGCGACCGACGCTCGATCGTGCATCTCGACGATGACCCAGCGCACATTGTCGCCGCGAACGAGCGGCTCGGTGCCGGGCCTCTGCCACGCGACGATCTCGACGCCATCGCCCGCAAGCAGCTCGAGCAAGTGGCTGCCGACGAACCCTGCCGCGCCCGTAACCAGGACGGGGGGGGCCATCAGCGCTTGCCGTATTGGGCTTCGATGTACGCCTTGTAGGCGGGGTCGCGCTCCTTGATCGGGCGCCACCACCATTCGTTCGCCTGGTACCAGGCCACCGTTTCGCGCAGGCCCTCTTCGAACGGGACCTCGGGCTGCCAGCCCATGCCCTGCAGCTTGGCGGTGCCGAGGCTGTATCGCCGGTCGTGGCCCTTGCGATCGGCCACCGGCTTGATGAGCGACGCCGTCTTGCCGGCGTGCTTCAGGATAGTGTGGGTGAGGTCCACGTTCCTGACCTCGTTGCCGCCGCCGATGTTGTAGACCTCGCCGTTCGTGCCGGTATGGATCAACAAATCGAGCGCCCGGCAGTGGTCGAGCACGTGCAGCCAGTCGCGCACGTTGCCGCCGTCGCCGTAGAGCGGCACCGGCAGGTCATCCATCGCGTTGGTGACGAACAGCGGGATGATCTTTTCAGGAAACTGGTACGGGCCGTAGTTGTTCGAGGCGCGCGTGACGATCACCGGCACGTCGTGCGTGGCCCAGTAACTGTAGGCCAGGCGATCGGCGCCGGCCTTGCTCGCCGCATACGGGTTGCGCGGCCGCAGCTCGTCGGTCTCGGTGCTCGAGCCCTCCGGCACGCTGCCATAGACCTCGTCGGTCGAAATCTGCACGAAGCGCTTCAGACCCGGGTTCCGCCGCGCCGCTTCCAGCAGGACGAATGAGCCTTCAACATCAGTCTTGATGAAATCGCCGGCCGCCATGATCGAGCGGTCAACGTGGGTTTCGGCCGCGAAATGCACCACGTAGTCGGACGCTTCGACCAGCGGCCCGGCTGTCGCCGCATCGCAAATGTCGCCGTGCACGAAGGTGTGGCGCGGGTGGTCCATCACGTCGTGCAGGTTTTCCCTGCGTCCTGCGTAGGTCAGCTTGTCGAGATTGGTGACATGCCAGTCGGCATGGCGTTCGAGCGCGTAGCGCACGAAATTGCTGCCGATGAATCCGGCGCCGCCGGTCACGAGAACCTTGGTCATCGATCGGTTACCAGGCGAGTCCCTTCAAGCAACAGAAGATCCTAATACGACGGGCCGCCGAACGCGCCGAAGAAGTTCGAGAACGACCCGACCCCGGCCAGCGTGAACGACATGTTGAACCGCCGGTCCTTGGGCACCAGGATGTTGGAGTTGGCCGAGTAATCGTACTCCTGGAGCTCGACCGACACCCCGCAGCACTGGGCGTTGTAGAAGGCGACGTAACGGTGGTTGAGCAGCGTCGACCGGCCGATGTCGTAGTTAAACGTCACCGTGCCGCCATACTTGCCGTCGCTGAGCTTCAAGGACGTGCCGTGGTTGATGTAGTTGTTCGAACGGCCGAAGCTGCTGCTGCCGAAGGCCTGGCGGCTCCAGCCGGTCGTGCTTTCGACCAGCGCTGTGCGCATCACGCCGTTGAGGCCGAACCCGAGCAGCTTCCTCTCGGCTGTCACCGTCGGGTCGTATTCCATCCTGAAGTCGATGCCGATCGGCAGTGTCGGCGCGGCGCGGGCCGTGAGCGACACCGGCGAGTACGGGCTCGGCGGCCGGAAGCCCGTGCCATAGGAATAGCTCGGATCGAACTGGCTCGCCCTCGCGTCCGTGTAATAACTCTGCCGGAGATTCACCGTCAACAGCTCGCGGGCGGCGCTCGATTCCGCGTCTGGGGACGTTCCCTTGCGCACCAGCACCCGGTTGGCGAGCCCGTAACTGATCTGCGTGGTGTCGCCGATGATGGTGTCGTAGATACCCGACGTTTTGGGAATGAAGTCCTGCGACGCGATCTTGCTTCGGCGCTGGATCGACACGGACGGCTCGAAGACGTGCTTGAGCCGATCGGCAATCGCATTGTTGGGGTTGAACACCTTCGAGAACACCGGTCCGACGACGTCGAGGCGCATGTCGGCGTAGCGGCGTGTGATCGGTACTTCAATCTGCGTCGCCTTGTCGGCGGCCAGGCTCTCGCTGAAATACGTCGTGCGATGCATCACGGTAGCGTTGATCTGCAGGAATGGCCACGCGCTGAGCGGAGCACGCAGCGAGGGCACGAAGTCCGCTTTCATGAGCGACAGGTCATCGATCGCCCGGCCGAATTTCTGGAGGTACACCATTCGTCCGGCTTCGGAATTGACCGACGCGAATAACGGCAACCGGCCCAGCTTGTACCCGCTGAACGACGCCGTCACCCCGGGCTCGGCGCCGATCACCGACGAGTTACCGTTGTTGTCGAAGGTCTCGGTGCGGTGAACGATGCCGTTGGCGGACAGGCCCCGCCAGGACCCCGAGATGCCGCCCGAATAGCGCCGGGTGCTTTGCGACGCATCCTGAAAGTTGTTGTTATAGAGCTGCTGCACCGTCACGTTGGTGAAGTAGTCGATGTTGGCACGCGCCGATAAGCCAAACGGCAGCCCCTGGCTCAAGCCGCCGTTCAGCATCGTGCTCCTCCGGGCCAGCTGGGTCCGCCCGTTGATCACCGATTCGTTCTCGTTGAGGTAGTAGTAGCGCAAGTTGCCCTGCGACTGCGGTGCCAGCATGTAGCGATATTCGGCGCCCAGGCCCGTCCCCCGCGAGAACAGCCAGTCGTGGAGGAAGGTGGCATCCTGGCTGCGATTGATCGCCCAGAAGAATGCGTTGCTGATCGACTGCCCGCGCGCCGACGAGGCCCCGTAGGTGGGAATCAGGATCCCGGTCGCGCGGTCGTCATCCTGGATCGGGTAATACAGCATCGGCAGGTAGAACACCGGCACGTCCTTCACGCGGATCACGGCGTTGCTGAGTATCGCGTAGTCGTGCAGGTTGATGGTGGCATTGCCGCTGACGATTTCCCAGCGCGGCGTCGGCTGCACGCAGGTCGTGAATGCGCCGTCGCGAAGGCGGTACTTATCGGGGCCGATCTTCTCGATGGCCTCACCCTGGAAATAGATCTCCGGCTCCAGCGTGCCGAACATGCTGCGATTGCGGGCGCCGCGCTCGCCGAGCTCGGCGATGCCGTAGGCGTTGACGAACCTTCCGAGCCGCGTCTTGGTATTGAACGTCACGCTGTCAGCCGAAATCTGCGTCGTCGGCGTCTTGAAGACGACGTTGCCGCGGGCGGTGAGATCGCCGGTCCTGGTGTTAAGCTCGAGCTCGTCGGCGAAGAATTTCTGGCCGGCGTTGGCGCCGCCGGGGTCGCCCTCGATCTCGATCTCGCCAACCAGGCGGATGCGTTCGGCGTCAAGCCGCTCCCACGTGAACTGCTTGCTGTTCCAGCCCGGCACGATTTGCGCACCGGCCGGCGCCGCGAGAACTACCGTCAGGGCCGCCAGAAGAAATAATGTGGGTCGATATCGCATCAGGACCGCAGGGACGCAGGCACGGGTTCATGTCGAGAATACCATGCAGCGTCGCGCGTGCCGGTCACGAGGAAACCGCCCTGGCGCCCGCAGAGAGCAGGCGCGCCCGCAGCGGCCCGACCAGGTAGATCGAGCCGGCCGCCACCGCACGCCGTGCGCCGGCGGTCGCGGTGACCACGGCCGCGTCGGGCGATGGTTCCGCCACGACCGGAATGCGCGGCACGATCTCACGAATGGTGTCGGCCAGCGCCTCGGCGCTGCGTGCCCTTTCATGAGGCACCGTCGTCGCAACGAACGACGACGCGACCCGGCCAAGCTCGGTCACCATGCCCGTGACGTCCTTGTCCGCCATGATCGACGTCACGATTGGCAGCGGCGCGAGCCCGTTGTCTTCGAGGTACGTGGCCAGCGCCGCCGCGCCGGCCGGGTTGTGTGCGGCGTCGATCAGCAGGTCCGCCCCGGACGGAAGGCGTAACCACTCGAGCCGGGCCGGCCACTCGCACTGGGTCAGCCCGGTCACGATCGCCGCGGTTGGTACCGCGGACACCACTGCGGACCACCGCTCGAGTATCGCGACCGCGACCGCAGCGTTTTCGAGTTGATGGCGGCCCGCCAGCGCCAGCTTCAGCGGAGGATACACGCGATCGGTGGTCGTGGCGTGGGCGTCGAGCACCGGCGCTCCGACTTCGGCCGCGACCTCGGCGATCCGCCTGGCCGCCTCCGCTGGCAACCGGCCGACGACCAGCGGCACGCCCGCCTTGGCGATGCCCGCTTTTTCGAAGGCGATCGCCGAGAGCGTGCGGCCAAGGTGCCGCTCGTGATCGAACGCAATCGACGTAATGGCGGTGATGTCGGGCGTGAGGACGTTGGTCGCATCGAAGCGCCCGCCCAGGCCGACTTCGACGACGGCGACGTCGATCTTCGCGCGCCGGAAAATCTCGAAGGCGACCGCGGTCGAGACTTCGAAGAAGGTTGGCGTGACCTTCAGCGCGCCCGACTGCAGGCAGGCGTCGACCACGCCCAGCACTTCGCCGGTGACCTGCGCAAAGGTCTCGGCATCGATCGGCACGCCATCGAGGGCAATGCGCTCCTCGATCGCGCTGAGGTGGGGCGACGTGTAGCGCCCGGTTCGCAGGCCCGTGGCGCGCAGCCCCCGTTCCACCATCGCCGCGACGGAGCCTTTGCCGTTGGTGCCCGCGATGTGGATCGAGCGCCACGCCCGCTGCGGATGATCGAGCGCCCCGAGCAAGGTGCGGATATTCTCGAGTCCCAGCTTGATGCCGAATTGTTCGAGCGCGAAGAGCCGTTCGAGAGGGGTCAATCTGAGGCTAATCGGTGGCGGTGGCGGCGTCCAATCTCTGGCCGCCCATGAATTGCAGCGCGCGGCCCAGCGTGGCCTTCATCTCGCGGCGATCGACCACGAGATCGAGCATGCCGCGCTCGACGAGAAATTCGCTTCGCTGAAAGCCGTCGGGCAGTTTCTGGCGGATGGTCTGCTCGATCACGCGAGGGCCGGCAAAGCCGATGAGGGCCTTCGGCTCGGCGATGTTGAGGTCGCCCAGCATCGCGAAACTCGCCGTCACGCCGCCGGTGGTGGGATCGGTGAGGATCGAGATGTAGGGCAGGCGCGCGCGATCGAGCCGCGCCAGGGCGGCCGAGATCTTGGCCATCTGCATCAGCGACAACGCGCCTTCCATCATGCGGGCCCCGCCCGAGCACGACACGATCAGCATCGGCGCCCGCCGCTCGAGTGCCAGCTCGATGCCGCGGACGATCTTTTCTCCCACCACGACCCCCATCGAGCCGCCGATGAAGCTGTAGTCCATCGACGCCACGATCGCTTCGACGCCGTTGATGCGGCCGACCGCCACGATCACGGCGTCCTTCTTGCCGGTCAGCTTCTGGGTGGCCGCCAGGCGGGACTGGTACGGCTTGGTGTCGGTGAACTTCAGCGGGTCGTTCGACGCGAGGTTGGGCGCGATCTCTTCCCACACCTCATCGTCGAACAGCGTCTTGAGCCGGTCGGTGGCGTTGAGGCGGAAGTGGTGCGCACACTTGCCGCACACTTGCAGGTTCTTGACGAGATCCTTGGTGTAGATAATGGTGTCGCACTCGGGACACTTCACCCACAGCCCTTCCGGCACGCGGCTGGTCTTCTCGGGCGTCGCAATCGGTTTGCGCGCCTTTTTGAACCATGCCATATCCGGTCAGCTTAGCTCACTTGCGCGCTACGTAGTAGCGCGTGCCCTTGCCCATGCCGCGGATCTGTTTGACGAGCTCATCGAGCGCGGCATCGTCGGATTCGGGATCGAACTCCGACGTCTCGACCACGAGCAGGGGCGTGGCGGTGTAGTGGAAAAAGAAGTGCTGGTAGGCCTCGTTGAGCTCGCGGAGGTAGTCCTCCTCCGGCGCCGGAACCTCGCGCTCGGGGTCGCTGCCGCGCGCCTTGAGGCGGCGCATCAGCAGCTCGGTTGGCGCCTGCAGGTAGACGACCAGATCCGGCGGCGGCACGTCTTTCGACAGCAAGTCGAACAGCCGCTGGTAGATGAACAGTTCGTTATCGTCAAGGTTCAGGTACGCGAAGATCTTGTCCTTGTCGAACACGTAGTCGCAAATCGTGGCTTGCAGAAACAGATCGGCCTGCCGCTTGCTCGTCAGCTGCCGGTGGCGGTTCAGCAGGTAGAACAGCTGAGCCTGCAGCGCAGAGCCTGGCCGATCGGCGTAGAAATCCTGGAGGAACGGGTTCTCGGTGTCTTCGAGAATGGTCGTGGCATCGAGCCGAGCCGCCAGCCGTTCCGCCAACCGCGTCTTGCCAGCCCCGATGGGGCCTTCGATGGCGAGATAGTGAAAGGCCACGACGCAGCCGAGTATAGTTTGTAGGCGTGAAGATCGAGAAGGTGGAGCTGTTCCTGTGCCGGTTGCCGCTCGTGCATTTTTTCGAGACGAGCTTCGGCCGATCGTACGACCGCACCTTCGTGCTGGTGCGGGTCGAGGGTGGCGGCCACGAAGGATGGGGCGAGTCGGTCGCCGAGGCCAATCCGTATTACAGCAGCGAAACCACCGACACGGTGTGGCACATCCTCGAATGCTTCCTGGTGCCGCTGGTGAACGGACAGACCTTCGAGCATCCGCGCGACGTGTTTCCGGCGCTGCGGCGCGTGCGCGGCCACAACATGGCCAAGGCCGGCATCGAAATGGCGGTCTGGGATCTGTATGCCCGGTCGCTCGGCAAGCCGTTGTCCGCGGTATTGGGCGGGACGCGGTCGCGCATCCCGTCCGGCGTGTCGATCGGCATCCAGGATTCGCTCGATCAGCTGGTCGAGAAGATCGATCGGGAGCTGGCGGCCGGGTACCAACGCATCAAGATCAAGATCAAGCCGGGCTGGGACATCGACGCGGTCGAGCGCGTGCGCGCGCGCTTTGGCGCGATTCCCTTGATGGTCGATGCCAACGCCGCGTACACGCTCCAGGACCAGCCGCACCTGGCGCGGCTGGACCCGTACGACTTGATGATGATCGAGCAGCCGCTCGACTACGAAGATGTGATGGTTCACGCGACACTACTGCAGGGCATCACGACGCCGATTTGCCTCGACGTGTCGATTCACACGGTGCGGATCGCGCGCGACGCCATCGAGGCCAGGGCGTGCCGGATCATCAACATCAAGCCGGGCCGGGTCGGCGGCCATCGCGCCTCGATCGAGCTGCACGACTTGTGCGCGGCCCACGACATCCCGGTCTGGCACGGCGGCATGCTGGAGAGCGGCATCGGCCGCGCGCACAACATCCACCTCGCGAGCCTGCCGAACTTCCGGCTGCCCGGCGACATCGCGGCCAGCAAGCGTTACTACCAGCCTGATCTGATCGAGCCGGCGATCGAGGTCGGCGCCGACGGCACCATCGCGGTGCCCGATGGCCCCGGCATCGGCGTCAATATCGTTCGCGATCGGGTCAACCAAGCCACCCTTCGACACCTGAGCCTATGATTCGAGCGCGTCTTCGAACTGGTTTGCCGGGGCTGCTGGCCGTGCTCGTCCTCACCGGCTGCGCGCCCAAGCCCGTGCCGCCGATCACGACGGTGCCGGCGGTCACGGCGTACGATCAGAAGATGCGCTGGATCCTGCAGCTCGAAGACGAGCGGCAGCTGCGCGGCGGCGGGGGCGATCTGCTCGCGCTGTTGCAAGACGCGGAGCCGCGCGTCAGGCGGCGGGCGGCGCTGGCGGCGGGCCGCGTGCGATTGGGCGAGGCCCTGCCGCCCCTGACCACCCTTCTTCAGAGCGATGCCGATCCTGAAGTGCGGCAGATGGCGGCCTTCGCGATCGGGTTGATCGGCGACCCTGCGGGCGCGCCGCCATTGACGGCCGCACTGGTCGATCGCGATCCGCTGATCCAGGGCCGCGCCGCTGAAGCGCTCGGACTGATCGCGCACCAGCCGGCCGCGGCGGCGATTGGCGCGATGATTGCCGGACACGTCGGCGGCGGCGTGCTGAACGGCGTGATCGCCGACGACCTGGTGTCGCCCAAGAGCCCTGCGGTCGAAGCGGTGCGTCTCGGCATCTACGCGCTGGTGCGGCTGGGCGGATACGACGCGCTGGCGTCGGCCATGCTCGATCCGGCCGGCCAGCCACGCAGTCGATGGTGGCCAGTGGCGTTTGCCTTTCAGCGGATGAACGATCCGCGCGCGGTGCCGGTGCTGCTTGCCCTCCTGCAGGGCGAGGGGCAACTGACGCGGTCATTTGCGGCCCGCGGGCTGGCCGCCGCGAAGGATCCAAAGGGCTTCTCGCCGCTGCTGGCGATGGCCGAGAACGCCGGCGAGCCGGTGGCCGTCAGGATCCAGGCGATTCGCGGCCTTGCGGCCATTGGCGATCCGAGAGCCGGCGCCGCGCTGATGCGCATCATCTCGACGCCGAAGGCAGAGCCGAACCTGCGCCTCGAGTCCGTCACCGCGCTTGGCGTGCTGAAATCCCCCGCGGCGGTGGAACTGCTGATCGACCTGGCTTCGGACTCGTGGCCGTCGATGCGCGCCGCCGCCCTGACGGCGCTATCGCGCACCGACGTCGACACGTTCATGAGCGCGATGTCGTCACTCACGCCCGACGACCAATGGTCGGTTCGGGCCGCGCTGGCGACCGCCGTGGGCGGCCTCGAACGCGAGCGCGCCGAGCCGCCGCTGACCGCGATGCTGCGAGACCCCGATCAACGCGTGGTTCCGGCCGTGCTCGACGCGCTGGCGAAGGTCCGGGCCGGCAATGCCGCAACCGAGATGCTGTCGCGCCTGAAGGCAGAGGATCCCGTGGTGCGGGCCGCGGCGGCGCGCGGGCTGGCCACGATCAAGGCGGCCGGTTCGGCTGCCGCGCTCACCGCGGCGGTGTCGCTTGCGGCGCGAGACGGGCTGTATGTGGCCCGCGCGGCCGCGATCGATGCGCTGGTTGTGATCGATCCCGTGGCGGCGCGGCCGGTGTTGACGGCCGCCCTCGCCGACAAGGACTGGGCGGTGAGGGTGCGTGCGGCCGGGCACCTCAGAAAACTCGATCCGGCGGCGGACCTGTCGAGCATGCGGCCGGCGCCGCCGCCGTCGGTGCCTGAGTTGGCTGCCGTCGATACCTTCGTGGCCCCGCAGTACTCGCCATCGGCGTACATCGACACCACGAAAGGCACCGTGCAATTCGAGCTGGCCGTGCTCGATGCGCCGCGGACCGTCGCCAACTTTATCGCGCTGGTTCGCAAGGGGTACTTCCGCGGCGTGCAACTGCACCGGGTGGTGCCGGACTTCGTGGTGCAGGACGGCGATCCGCGCGGCGACGGCGAGGGCGGGCCCGGCTATACCATCCGGGACGAGATCAACCAGCGGCCGTATCTCCGCGGCACGGTCGGCATGGCCCTCGACTGGCCCGATACCGGCGGCAGCCAGTTCTTCATCACGCACTCGCCGCAACCGCACCTCGACGCGCGCTATACGGTGTTCGGCCAGGTGCTCGCGGGAATGGACGTGGTCGACGCGCTCTCGCAGGGGGACACCATCGAGCGCATTCGCGTGTGGGACGGCGTGAGCTGGATCGGTCAGTAGGGTTTGCGAATCACCAATAACCAATTACGAATAACCAATAACCAAACCCAAATAAAAAGGGGAGCGCCTGGCGCTCCCCTTTAAACTTCGGCTGAAGCGAACTAGCGCTTCTTCGCCTTCTTAGCTGCTTTCTTCTTTTTAGCCATCTGTAATCCCCCCCTTCAGGTTGGGTTATGCGGAAGAACCTGACCGCTGCATGCTGTGGCCTCTGCCGCCTGGCACTCGACCCGCCCATGCCGGCGTTCTCTCGCCTTGCTGCGTGCTGCTCTACCTCCTGAGGAGGTGCAGCGCGCCATCTTGGTGAAAAGGGTGGGGCAGTTGGTGAGAACCGCCCCTGTAAGCGGCTAGCGCTTCTTGGCCTTCTTCGCCGCTTTCTTCTTTTTCGCCATTGTTCTCTCCTGATGGGGGTTGACTCTGCCTGATGGCGACCGCTGATTTTTTTACGTCTTCACAATCAGTGGCCTGAGCCGTGGTCCCTCATACCAGATGTAGATTATCGATGAGAAATCCAACTTGTCAAGCACAAAGCGTTTGTGATTGTCAACAAACCGCGCGGATCACTCACTTTCACCACACCTTCATTGACAGGTTTCGGATCGTTGCAGGCGGGACTGTAGTGAGCGCGCACATCTGGTGATCGCGTGATGTGGTGATCGGGTGATCGGATCTCGCCATCGGTCGATCGGTCAATCGGTTGAGTGAGCGTCCGCTCTATCGGGCGAGGTCGCGGCGCAGCTGACGCGCGCGCGCGAGCGCGCCGGCCGGGGCCGGCGGTGCGAGGGCGATGATCGCGTCGAGCTCGGCGACGGCACGATCGCGCTGTCCGAGCGCGCGGAGTTGGCGCGCCATGTTCAGCCGCGCCACGACCTCCGCCAGTGCGGCCCAGTGCACCGCACCGGCGCGCGCCAGCGCCAGCAGTTGCTCCGATGCCTTCAGGCTGGCCGCGGCGTCGTGAAAATAGACGTCGAGGATCTCGGCCTCGACCTGGCGGAAGTGCGGGTTGTGCGGGTAGCGCGCCTGCAGTCCGCGCATCAGCACCAGGGCCTCGCGCCACTTCTGCTCGTACCACAGGTAGATCACGTGGATTTGGTACTGCGCTTCACCGCGCACCAGCTCGCCCTGCGTCGCCGCCCGTTCGAGCTGCCGCAGCCCGTCGACGCGGTCGCCACCTGGCAGCAGGAACAGCCAGCGCAGGAAACGAAGATACGCCGGCGCCACGGCGGCGTAATAGCGGTACATGCCGATGCCGAACTCCGCGTCATGCATCGCCGGGTCGAGCGCCAGCGCCCGCTCGAGCGACTCCTTGATGCGCTTGCCGTCGCGCGCCGCCGCGACCCGCTCGACCCGCAGCACGCGCCACTGCGCGCGCACGCCGTACGCGGCGCCGAGATAGAACCAGGCCTCCGCGCGCTCCGGCTCGGCCGCGGTCATGCGTTCGGCCTCCGCGATCGCGGCCTGGGCCTTCGCCGCAAACGCCCCATCGAGCGCGCGCGAGTCAGGGTCGAGCTGAATCTGCCACCACAGGCTGAGGGCCTCGAGCCCCAGGCAGGCGACCTTCGGTGCGGGCTCCGGCCTGGTCGCGCCGAAGCCCGTGGGCGAAGGCGGACCGCACGTTGCCGGCAGCTCTGCCTTCACCCTATCGAAGTCGGCGTCGAGGACGAGGTCGTAGGCTTTTGCGACAGTGCTCGCCGCGGTAATGCCCCGCTGCTGCTCAGAGGCACTAAGCACCAGGCACAAGGCACCAACCCATAGGCACCCCACGCACCCAAGGCACCTCAGGCACTCTGGCTTCATACCGCGCTAGTACGCAGCCGCTGTTTTTCGGAATGCCGTGCCTGCGCGAATTGAATCAGCCGATCGACCAGGTCCGCGTAACTCACGCCGCTGGCTTCCCACATCTTGGCGTACATGCTGATGCTGGTGAACCCCGGCATCGTATTGATCTCGTTGACGAAGATCGCGCCCGTGTCGCGCGACAACAGGAAGTCGACGCGCGACAGGCCGGCCGCGTCGATCGATCGGAACGCCGCAACCGCCAGGCGCCGCACCTCCGCGACCTGTTCGGTACCGAGCTCGGCCGGAATCACGCTGCGGGAGCCTTCGTCCAGGTACTTCGCCTCGTAATCGTAGAACTCGCGCGACGGGATGATCTCGCCCGGGAGCGAGGTGTCGGGATCGTCGTTGCCGAGCACGGCGCATTCGATTTCGCGCGCGTTGACCACGCCGGCCTCGACCACCACCTTGCGGTCGTACTCGAGCGCCAGCTCGATCGCCGGCACCAGCCCGGCCGGCGCTTTCACCTTCGAGATGCCGACGCTCGATCCAAGGTTGGCCGGTTTCACGAACACCGGAAGTCCGAGCGTCGCGACGGCCGCGATGATGCGATCGCGATCGTGCTCCCACTCGGCCCGCACGAAGCCGCGCCAGTCGACCAGCGGCAGGCCCGCGCCCGCAAACAGCACCTTCATCACCGCCTTGTCCATGCCCGCCGCCGACGCCAGCACGCCGGGCCCGACATACGGTACGTTGGCCAGCTCGAGCAGGCCCTGCACCGTGCCGTCTTCGCCGTAGGGTCCGTGAAGAACCGGGAACACCACGTCGAGGCCGAGGCCAGTGACGACGGCGCGATCGGCCTCCGCCGGCGTGGCGCCGCCGGTGGTGCGGCGCTCGACCGTGATCATCGTGTCTTCTGACGGGTACGGCGCCAGCAGCGTCTCTCGTCCGGCGCGGACCGGCCGCGCCCGCGACGCGCGCGCCTGCTGAATGACCTCCGCCGCCGACAGCGCCGCCGGCGGGCGATCGGCCAGCGTCCACCGCCCGTCTTTCTCGATTCGAATCGGGATGGGTTCGTAGCGCGTGCGATCGATGTACTTGAAAATCGACGCCGCCGAGGTCACCGACACCTCGTGCTCCCCGGAGCGGCCTCCGTAGATCACACCAACCCGCAGTTTCTTCACTCAGTGATAATACACAGTGGGCTTGGGGCTCGAGCCTTGGGGCTTAGGCCTGTCCCGTGACTCAAGCCTCAAGCCCCAGCCCCAAGCCCGACATGTCTTTTTTCACCCTGACCCACACCGACGGCGCGGCACGGCGCGGCCTCATTCAGACCGCGCACGGCGACATCGAGACGCCCGTCTTCATGCCGGTCGGCACGCAGGGCGTCGTCAAGGCCCTCACCCCGCGCGACCTCGACGAGGCCGGCGCGAGCATTATTCTCGGCAACACCTATCACCTATATCTGCGGCCCGGCGACGAGCTCGTCGCGCGCCGCGGAGGGCTCCACCGCTTTTCCGGATGGTCCAAGCCGATCTTGACCGACAGCGGCGGCTACCAGGTGTTCAGCCTCTCGGACCGTAGAAAAATAGAGGAGCACGGCGTGCAGTTCCGCTCGCACCTCGACGGCAGCGCCCACCTGCTGACGCCGGAAAAAGCGGTCGAAATTCAGGCCAACCTGGGCTCTGACATCGCGATGGTGCTGGACGAATGCCCGGCCCTGCCGTCTACGGCCGAGGTCATCAACAGGTCGCTCGAGCTCACGGCGCGTTGGGCAAAACGCAGCCGAATACGGTTTCGGGAGCTCACGGAAAAGATCCCCGTCCCCTTTTCTCAGGCGCAGTTCGGAATCGTGCAGGGTGGGACCTTCCCTGAGCTGCGAGCAAAAAGCGCCGAACTTACTGTGTCTATTGGGTTTGATGGCTACGCCATCGGCGGTCTGAGCGTCGGAGAGCCCAACGAGACCATGTATCACGTGGTCGAGCAGACCGCACCGCTCCTGCCGCCCGGAAAGCCCCGCTACTTGATGGGTGTGGGCACCCCGCTCGACATCATCGAGGCCGTGGCCCGCGGCATCGACATGTTCGACTGCGTGCTCCCGACCAGGAACGCGCGCAACGGCCAGTTGCTGACGAGCGAGGGCCCGTTAAACATCAAGAACGCACAGTTTTCCGAGGATGATGGCCCGGCCGATCCGGCCTGCGGTTGCTATACCTGCCGGCACTTTTCGCGGGCCTATTTACGACACCTTTACATGGCCGGCGAGATGACCGGAGGAACCCTTAACACACTGCATAATCTGACCTTTTACCTTGACACCATGCGACGGATTAGGGAGGCTATAGCGTTCGGCAGGTTCGAAGATTTCAGACAGGATTTCCATCGGACCTTTACCCGCCGCGCGTTGATTTCATGACCACGACGGACCCCCATTTCGGACTCCTGTTGGCCCTGGCCGCCTCGGGGA
>JANOZI010000206.1:0-10144 GCA_031429375.1 Acidobacteriota bacterium
GCGGAGGCGAGCAGCTCGTCGAAGGTGGCGCCGTCGACCGGGAAGCGCGCGACACCGGCGCTGATCGACAGCGACACGCGGACGCCCGGCCTGGGCTCGAACGGATAGGCACCGACCGCCATCTGGAGCTCGCGCACGCGGCGCTGCTCGTAATCCGCGCTGCAATCCCACAGCAGCACCACGAACTCATCACCCGCAAACCGCGCGCACAGGTCGTTCTTCCGCACGGTCGAGCGCAGCACCGTGCCCACGGCTCGCAGCGCCCGGTCGCCGGCCTCGTGACCGTAGGTGTCGTTGATTTGCTTGAGGCGATCGAGGTCGAGCACGACGACGCTGATGTTGCCCTCGGTTTGCGAGGCGCGCGCCAGCCCGGCTTCGAATTGCCGATTGAGCGAGCGGCGGTTCGCCAGGCCGGTCAGCGGATCGGTGTGCGAGTCGTGCTCGGTCTGCTCGAAGCGCGTCGAGTTAAAGATCACGGCGGCGGTTTGTTCGCTGACCCGGCCGAACACGCGCCGGTGATCGTCGGTGAACGAGCCCGGGATCACGTGATACAGCACGAGGCCCCCGATCAGGCGGCCCTCGACGGTCAACGGACAGGGCAGCAGTGCGGTCAGCTCCTCGCCGTGGGCGCCACGCCCGTCGGCGCAGGCCGGCAGCCGCAGCGCGATGTCGCTCCAGGACTTCGGGCCCCACTTGAACAGGGCTTCGGTTCCGGGCCCGTGCGCGTAGCGGCACGCGTAGCCGTCTTGCTCGTCGCCGAGGAAGAGCGCGCAGGTCACGAACGGCACCAGCCGCTTGACCTTGTCCTGGATCAGCGTCATCGCTTCATCGATGCCGAGGCGCGATCCGAGCGCCTGCGCGATTTCGTAGAGCGCCTGCTCTTCGCGATGCGTGCCCGCGATGTTCTCCAGTGCGTCCATGCCTTCGGCCGCCGGGGTCCACGCGCTCTCGTACGAGGCGCCGGCGACCAGGGCCGCCGCCGGGCGGTCGAGCCGCGCGATCAACAGTTCCACCAGCGTCGGGTCGAACGATGTGCCCGAGAAGTCGCGGAGCACCTGCACCGCCTCTGCCTCGGTGCGGGCCGGGCGGTAGGGTCGATCGGTTTGCAGCGTGCTGTAGCAGTCGGCAATCGCCAGAATGCGGGCGCCGAGCGGAATGGCGTCGCCGCGCAGGCCCGCCGGATAGCCCAGGCCATCCCAGCGTTCGTGATGGCACAGCACCAGCTCCGCGACCGGCGCGCCGAACGGAACGTTGCGGAGGATCTCGGCGCCGACGCGCGGGTGAATCTTGACGCGCTCGAATTCCTCGGGCGTCAAGGGCTCGGGCTTCGAGAGGATATGCTCGGGCACGGCCATGTTGCCGACGTCATGCAGCAACGCCGCGGTGCGCAGCGCCTGCACCTCGCTATCCGAGAGGCCCGCGGCTTCACCGAGGGTGGCGGCGTATTGCTGGATCGACTGGATGTGCTCGGGCGTCGAGCCGGCCTTGGCTTCGATCGCCAGCGCCAGCGCTTCGATGGTGGCCAGCTGCACGTCCATCGCGCGTTTGGTCTGGTCCTGCTCTTCGCGCAAGCGCGCGACCACGGTGTGATAGCTGCGGAAGACGAGATAGAGCGGCACCGCCAGCAGGGCGAGCCATCCGAACCAGCCTCGGGCGGAGGCTGCCGTCGCGACCGCCGCCAGCGCAGCGCCGGCGAGATAGCTCGGCGCGCTCCACAGGAAGTTGCGGTGCCAGACACGGGCCACCGGCTGCCTGGTGGACAGCGCAATTGCGGCGGCGACCAACCCGGAGTTGACGAAGAAGTAGAGCGGGGCGACGACGGCGGCCGCGCGGACCAGCGCCGACGCGCTCGTCGGATCCAGGCCGAGCCCCAGAATCAGCGGCAGCGCCGCCACCGACATCGTCAAGGTCAGCGAGCCGATACTGAACATGATCCGGTGCAGCGGGTTGCGGTCGCCGCGGTGCAGCGTGCACTGGGCCCAGGCGCTGACGGCGGCAATGCAAACGGTTTCCGCCGGTCCAAGCGCAAACAACGCCCAGAAGTTGACGGCGTGCGAGAGTGACAGGTTTGTTTGACTGCGGCCCAGCGGCAGTTCGATCTTCTTCGCCGAGATGGCGACGGCCAGCGAGAGCAGCACCGCAAACAAGGCGGCGTGTTCCAGCCGCAACTGTGTTGCGGCGGCAATCAGGCAGCCGGTGCCGGCAATCACGACGGCGCCTACGTACGCCCGTGCCGTTGGCGGCAACGCGAGGAAGGTAGGCGTGTCAGCCTTCAAAGCCCTCATAAAGTCCTGCCTTGCGACCCTTCCGTCAGGCGGCCTGAACAGTACCAGGCTGTTGGCCTCCAACGGACTTGAGATGACATTAAGGTCGACATGCACATCTCATCAGCAATCAGAATGCCGTACGCAGTCCGCTGGGGAGACAGGGCCACTTGGCCATGGCAATAATTCGTGTAACTGTATTAAAAACAACTACTTAGATTGTGCAACAAAAGTCGAATTCTACGGGCTGACCGCCCTGATTCGACCCAGTCAAGCTGTCCGTTCATGTCCCTTTATGGCTCATGGCCGGTCAGTATTGGTGTCCTTTGGAGAGGTCAGTGGCTTGGGAGCCTATACTTCCCGTGGGTGAAGGAAAGCCGATGATGGGACGGAATCGTTCCGCCGATCAGCCGCCCAAAATAAAGTGCGTACGGTGCGTACGGTTCCAATTGTGCGCACAGTGCTCAGGTGCCAAAACGTGCCACGCACACGGGCACTCCCTGCACTCTATGCATCAGTGCACAGTACGCACTCTTGGAACTGTACGCACTGTACGCACCGTTGTTTTGTTACGGAGTGACTGTGACCCGTACGATGGCGGTCGTCCAGCAGCAGACTTCGCCGCCTCCGCCATCGCCAGAGTAGTCTTCGGCGCTCAGGTGTAACAGGTACTCGCCCGGCTGACTGAATTTCGCCGTCACGGTCGCCTTGCCGGAGAATGCTTCTTCGCCGGCGAGCTTCTCGAACACCGGCGGATTTTTGTCGAACGTGACTACGCCCGGCCCGCGATACTTCGACCAGTGCAGAATCACCGGCGGCGGCGGATTGCGCTGCGGCGCATTCGACCCGCTCGAATACTTCGCATCGTCGGCCGCCCAGACCGGGAGCGCGATGCCGGCCGCCATCGTCGCGGTGCGCGCGACGGCTTTCGCCACCAACCCGATCGGCCCCTGCATCGCCGGGCCGCCGGCTTCGAAACGGAGCACCGGCGGCTTGTTGCCGACGGCCACGTCGGTGAACGGGCTGACCTCGTAGAGATCGTTCATCCAGAACGGAATGCTGTTGGTCTGGCCATTGAGGGTAATCGACCAGGTCAGGCGCTGCGTCTTGCCGAACTCCTTCGGCACCGTAATGACAAACACTCCGGTTTGACGGCTCGGCAGGAAATGCGTGGGTTGGCCCTGGTCGGGACCGCCAGGCTCGATGCGGTTGGCGGGACCGATCGGAATGTCCACCGACTGCGTGTTGTTGCGGTTCAAGTAGCCGACCAGGAAGCTGTGCGTCCCGTCGGCGTTGTTGAACCAGCCTTCGTACGCCGGCGTGACGCTGGCGCCGAAGCCGCGCAGCGGTTCGCTGATCTGCTGGGCAGAGGCCGCAGATGGCGCGGATGCCGCAGAAAGGGCCCACCCGCCCGTGACGAGCGTGAGGGCCACGATGAGCGGACGCATGCTACTGCCGCTGCTCGACGGTCGCGCGCGCCTTCTTCGCATCCACCCGCGCCTTGTATTCGTCGTCGGTCAGATAGACCACGTTCATCCAGGCGTGCGCCATTTCGTCGACGGTGCGATCGCCGTAGCCGACCCATTGATCCGGGTCGGGATTGCTGGGATTGTTCTTGGTGTTGTCGTACCACGCGCTGACCTGGATCACCGTGCCCTTGGGGAACACCGGCGCCGCGTCATCGGCGTAGATGTAATTGGTCATCCAGTTGAAGTTGAAGTTGCCGACGTAGCTCACGACCTGTGTGCCGCCGTCGGGCAGGATGGCCTTCACTTCCATCGCCTTGCCGCGCAGGTGGAAGTGCGGCTGGAAGTTGGTGATCATGGTGTTTTCCTTCAACACCGTGAAGCCCTCGGTGTAGGCCATCGTGTTCGGCGCGATGTCGAGGAAGCCGCGCTTCTTCAGGCCGGTGAAGCCGATCAGGTAACTGCGCTTGGTCGGTTCCTGGCCTTTCGGATACAGCCACAGCGCGATTTCGGAACCGACGTTCACCTCTTCGCCTGAGGCGTGCAGATGCTGATCCCACGACAGCTTCTCGCCCGGCATGATCAGCTTGCCGGTGCCTTCGGCGAACAGGTCGTAGCCCTTGCCGATGGCCCATTCCATCAACTGCGGACGGCGGTTGACCAGATCATCGGGGGTGGCTGGCGACGCCGGACCATTCGCGGTGCCGGTATTGACGGACTGCACGTTGTCGGGGCTCAGCACCTGATAGGCGATCGAGTGGTGCAGCACCTTGCGCGCCTTGAGGCTGGTCGGACGAATCTCGACCATCTTGACCCAGCGCGGCTCGGTGATCGGGAGGCTGTCGGTCATCGGCCGGTACCACACGTCCTGACCCGACGCCGGCATCTTGTATTCGGAGCTCCTGATCACCAGGTCCGGCGCGCCGAAGCCGTCGCGCTCGCCTTTCCATCCGTTGTCGGCGGCGATCGTCTTCGCCGGCGGCATGTCCTTCGGATCGCCCTGCGGCGCGCCGGCATCGACCCACGCCACGATGGTGTCGATTTCTTTTTGCGAGAGCGACATGTCGTTCTTGAACTTCTGCACGCCGACGCTCGGGTCGATGTGCCACGGCGGCATCTGCCGGGCCGCGACGCGCTGCTTGATCGACCGCGCCCACGGCCGTGCCTCGGCGAAGGTGATGAGGGACATCGGCGCGATCGAGTTCGGCTGATGGCACTCCTGGCACTTGTTCTGGAAAATGGGCGCGACGTCTTTCGAGAACGTCGGGGCCGCGGCTGGTTGCGCCGCCGCGAAGGAAGCGAACAGGATGACGCCGCCGAGTGTTGCCGCTGCCAGGACTGTCTTGTGACCGATCATTCGGGCCTCCCCATCGGCGGGCGAGCCGATCAAGTTGATGATAAAGAATCCGGCGCGGAAACGCCACCGGGACGGGAAGCGCGGCGGTCTGCCGCGTGACCCGGCCTGGCGCGTGCTTTTGGGCTACTGCCGCTCGTAAACCAGCATGTTTTTCGCCGGTTTGCCGTCTGCGGTGGTGCCGGTCTGCCTGTTAGTGCGGGTTTTCCCGTCCGCGGAAATCATCACGATCGCCGTGGTGGTCGTCTTGCCGTCCTTTTTCGAGATGATTTGGTACGAGCGATCGCCGGTTTTCCTGAACGCCATCATGTCGGCGTTGGGGTTGCCCTTGACCGGCACGTCCTTGCCGTCGAACTTCGCCGTGACCGTCCAATGCTGCGCCGCACCCGTGGCCGGGACGGTGTCGACGGTCTGGCTGATCCCGCCGTCGGTTGCCGAGACGACGACAGTAGAGCTCTTGGGCGCGGGACCCGGGCTATAGCTGGATTTCGCGACGTTCAGTTTCCAGGTGCCGGCCCACGCGTCTTTGCCAGCGGTGGCAGGCTTGCTCTGAGCGGCGGCGGTCGCGCCGAGAGCCACGAGCGCGACAAGGACGGCGACGCCGGCGATGAGATTGCGGGTACGCATCGGAAAACCTCCTGTAAAATTTGGCCGAGTCCCCAATCATACGCGAATCACTACTTTGGATCCTTGTCGCCGAGCGGGCCAGTTCCGCCCTTGTACTTGACGTCCTGCAACTGCACGCGAATACCGTCGGGGTCGGTGAAATAGAGCTCCTTGGTGTCACCGCGCAGTCGGATGTTGGCCTTGATGCCGCGATCGGTCAGCTGCTTCAGCACCGCATCGGCGTCGAAGTTCTCCATGCCGAAGCAGACGTGATTGATCAATCCGGTGGTGGCGCCGCCTTGCGCCGGGTAGATGCCGTAAAAGCCCTGGCCGGTGCTCAGGTTGATGCCCGGGTCCTGCCTCGTGAGGATCGGCATGCCGAACAGCGACTGGTAGAACTCGACCGACTTCTGCACATTCGGCACGAAGACGGTGACGTGATTCATCTGCTTCACGGCGCCGATCGGCCGGGGCTGTGCCGCGGCGGCGGGTGCGGCACGCGGCATGGCAACGAGCAGCGCGAGCGCGCCCAGCAGATCGCGCCGCGACATGTGCCCTGACTCGTACTGATTCAGCAGTCGATCGAGTTCATGGGTCATACGAATTCTCCACGGTCGTTACCCTAACACTACAAATGCCGCACACGGAGACACGGAAGCACAGAAACACGGAATGAATTCTTAACTCTTAACTGTCAACTTTTTAATTGGCAACTGTTTCATGCGATTTTTCTGGCTGAACTTCCATGCGACCTACGCGTGCCGGCACAGCGGCGCGTGCTGCCGCGCCGGCTGGCCCATCCCGGTCGAGAAAGATCGCGTGACGCCGATTCAGCAACTCTCGAGGACGGCTGATTGGCTCGTGCCCGCGGCCGGAGCCCCGCGCGAGTCGGCTGGAACGCTGGCGCTGCGAGCGGACGGCCGCTGCGTGTTTCACCGTGACGGTCGCTGCCGCATCTACTCGGCGCGGCCATCAAGCTGCTCGCACTTCCCGTATGTCTGCCTCATCGATCAGCGCGGCGTGCGCGTCACGCTGTCGCATTATTGTCCGACCGCCGCGGCCCTGCTGTTCGAGCCCGATCGGCCGATTGCGATCGTCGAAGGGCCCGCGCCACCGACGGGCCTCGACATGCCTGAAGGACTCGATGCGCGCGATTCGCTGCCGCCACTGGCATCACCCAACCGGCTGATGTCGTTCGACGAGTTCGCCGCCTGGGAAGAAGACGTCATCGGCTCCATCAGCGCGCACCTGACCCCGCACGTTGCGTGGCCAGAAACGCCGCAAGCCCTCGAAGAGATGTGCGCGAGGTTCGTCGCGCCGGCGTGGCCCGCGTTCGAGCCGGTCATCAGGCGTTACCTGGCGGCGAAGGCCTTCGGGTCGTGGGAGGCGTATCTCGACGAGGACGGCACCGCGGCCGTGCTGCGCGGCGTTGAAACGGCGCGCGCGGTGTTGCAGGTCGAGGCCGCCCGCCACTGCGCGCACGCGGGCCGCGTCCTCGACGCGCCGCTCCTCACCGCCGCGATCCGCCAAAGCGATTTACGGCTCGTCCATGACGCCGATACCCGAGTGCTATCATCCGAACACCCATGATGATGATGATCAGAACCAGTCTTGTGACGATGCTGTTCGCTTCGATCGGTCACGCGCAGGCGCCGCCGGTGTTCGACGTGATCGTCCGGCACGGCACCGTCGTCGACGGCACCGGCACCCCCCGGTACGACGCCGACATCGGCATCCGCAACGGCTACATCACGGCGATTGGCGACCTGGCGGCGGCCGCCGCACCGGCCGTGATCGAGGCGCGCGGGCTGTTGGTTGCGCCCGGCTTCATCAACATCCACAGCCATGCCGTGCCGGATGCGTTGCCGACCGCGGTCAACATGCTGGCGCAAGGCGTGACCACCGAGATCTTCAACGCCGACGGCGGCGGGGCGGTCGATCTCGAGGAGCAGCTGCCCGCGCTCAAAGACGCGGGGCTCGCCGTCAATATCGGCGGCTACATTGGCTTCAACGCGGTGTGGCAGCACGTCGTCGGGAACACCGACCGGCGGCCGAACCCGGACGAGATCGAGCGGATGCGCGGCATGATCAACGAGGGTCTTGGCTACGGCGCGTGGGGTGTCTCGGCGGGCCTCGACTACAAGCCCGGCTACTTCGCGCGCACCGAGGAAGTCATCAAGGTCGTGGACGTGGCGCGGCCGATGCGCACCAACTTCACCAATCACGATCGCATTACGCCGGAATCAAATTTCAGCTCGCGCACGGGCATCAACGAGACGCTGGCGATCGGACAGAAGGCGGGCCTCGTCCCCGTCGTGACGCACATGAAAGCGACGGGCCGCGAGCAGGGCACCGCGGGCGACATCCTCGCGGCGATGCGGCAGGCCACCCGGCGCGGTCATTACACTGCCGCCGACGCGTATCCATACCTGGCGGGTCAGTCGGGCCTTGGCGCGTTGCTGATCCCGGCCTGGGCGCAGGAAGGCGGCCGCGAGGCGATGCTCAAGCGGTTCGCCGACCCCGAGCAACGCGCGCGGATCATCAAGGAATCCGAAGCGGCGATGACGGCGCGCTTCGGCGGCCCGAAAGGCGTCTACCTGCCGCGCACGCAGCAGGAGCTGACCGAGGTGATGAAGCAGATGAACGCGGGCGCGGGCGAAACCGTGCTGAGGCTAATCGAGACCGGCGACCCGGGCGCGATCCTGCGGTTCGGGATCGAGGCCGACTTGATCAAGATTCTGCAGGACCCGGTGACGTCGATGGCGTGCGACTGCGGCGCGTCAACCGCCACGCGCACGCACCCGCGTTACTACGGCTCGTTCCCGCGCGTGCTCGGACGATACGTGCGCGAACAGAAGATCATGACGTGGGAGCAGGCGATCAGAAAGATGTCCGGCCTGCCTGCTGCGACGATCGGAATGGTCGATCGCGGTCTGATCGCGGCCGGCATGGCGGCCGACCTCACCGTGTTCGATCCAAAAACAGTGATCGATCGTGCCACCTACGAGAACCCGGCGCTGCCGCCGGAAGGCATCCGGCATGTGCTCGTCAACGGCAAGTTCGCGTGGCGCGATGGCGTCGCGACCGGTGCGAAGGCCGGCGACCTGCTGCTGCGTGGTGAGAACATGCCGAGCCGGCCGGGGCCGGATGCCGCCGCGCGCAGCGTATCGGCCAAGGCTGACGGCACCGATGGCGAGCGCGTCGTCCTCAACCTGTCGCAACGCGCCGGCGCGCGGCAGGCGACCGGCACGTTCACGTTCGTCCATTACCGCTTCAACCGCCTGGTCAAACTGGTCACGCCCGGCGTGCTGCAGGTTCACGACGGCTGGGCGTCATTCACCGGCGTCGTCGACTCGGGAGACGAGCGCACCACTGCGACCGTGATCGTCGATCAACATGACCCTGACCTGCCTGAAACCACGACGGTGATCGTTCGGCTCGGGAACGGCACTGAATTCTTCGCGCAGGTCCCGCGTGGCGCGGTGGCCATCAAATGAAGCGGTTCGCTGTGCGTGACGGCAATATCGAAGAGGCCCTGTTCAACCGCCGATGAACGACGCGCTGCGGCGTTTCCTGCTGGCGATCTTTCTGATCGGCGTGGCCGGCATCAGCGCCGAGTTGTGGCTGATGGGCCACTACGAGGATTTCTATCAACAGATTCCGCTCGCGCTATGCGTGCTGTCGCTGGCCACCCTTGCGGCCGTGCGGCTGAGGCCGGGTCGCGGCACCGTCACCCTGTTTCGGGTGGTGATGGCGTGCTTCATCCTGAGCGGCATGATTGGGGCAATCCTGCATTTCCAGGTGAACATGGAATTCCAGCTGGAGATGGATCCCAGCCTGCAGGGCGTCAGCCTCTACCGGAAGGCGATCCTGGCCAAGACGCCGCCGGCGCTGGCGCCGGGCGCGATGATCCAATTGGGGCTGATTGGGCTAGCCTATACATTCAGGAGTCACCGATGACACGCATTCTCGCCCTCGCACTTGCGCTCTTCCTCGCCGTTCCCGCCGCCGCTCAAGTCGGCAAGTCTCTCGGCGTCGTCGACGCCAACACGATCGCAGAAGCCGACCTGGCGAAGCTGCCGGGCATGACGCCGGCGATCGCGAAGGCGGTCGTGGCCGCGAGGCCGTTCGACAGCATCGTCGACCTCAACAAGTTCCTGCTCGCGCAGAAGCTCACGCAGGAACAGGCCAACGAAATCTACAAGCACGCCTTCATCCACATCAACCTCAATACCGCCACCGCGGCCGAGATCCTGCTGGTGCCGGGCGCCGGCAAGCGGATGGCGCACGAGTTCGAGGAATATCGTCCGTGGAAAACGTGGGCGCAGTTCGAGAAGGAAATCGGCAAGTACGTGGATGCGAAAGAAGTCGCTCGCCTCGCGCAGTACGCGTTCATCCCGGTCAACCTCAACACCGCGACTGACGACGACGTGATGAGCATTCCCGGCGCCGGC
>JANOZI010000207.1:0-14985 GCA_031429375.1 Acidobacteriota bacterium
GTCTTGCTGTTATTCGCCGCGCGCGAGCCGTGGTCGGCGCTGACGCTCACGGCTGCGCCGCTCGGCACATGGGACCAATACGTGCCCGTCGTCGCGAGGCTGGTGAGGGGCGAGTTGTTCAGCCCCTAGATCCTGGAGTGATTCAATTCTTTCGGTAGATCGAACGCGTCGTCGTCGCCGGCCCGCCGAGCACGCCGGCGCGGGTGACTTGCACGACCAGCGTGTCCGGCGATTCCAGCGACAACTCACGCGTCAGTTCGGCGGTGAACGGCTTGGCCGCGCCGCGGTCGGCGACCTGATACATCGTCGTGATGATCAGGGTCGGCCCGTTCCACCGCGCGCGCGACGATTCGACCTGCTCGCCGCGGCCCATCATTACGACGTTCCGGCCTTCCGAGCCATCGAGCGGGTAGGTGAAGGTCAACGGCGGCAGCGCATCATATCTGCTGAAGAACACGTACTCGACGCTCAGTTGCTTCGCCTGCTGCGCAATCGTGATCGCCGGTCCCCAGCCGCTGCCCATATCGCCCGGGGCGGCGGCCGCCGCCGGTGCGCCCGGCACCGCCGCGGTCGTGGCGACGACCGGCGCGTCGAGCGTCCAGCGTCCTGAAAAATCGGCCGGCGGCTGCGCCGACACTGCGATCGTCAGTGTGGCGAACAGCGAGAGCGTGACGAATTGAATTCGCGGCACCGTCAACCCTCGCTACATCTTGGGTGGAACATACGGATCCGGCGCGCCTGGCGGCACGTGCGGGTAGCGGGTTGTAGTCGCCGTGAACTCGCGCACGATTCGATCCGTGACGCTCTGCACCCAGGGGTTGGCGTCCTTGATGTCGGTCTCTTCCCCGGGATCCGAGAGCAGGTTGAACAGGCGCATCAACGGCGCGACCGCGGGACCACCGGCGTCCGGTGCATACACGTAGTGCAATTTCCAGTCGTGCCATTTCACCGCGCGCAGCTGCGCGTTGGCGTAGAGCAGCACCGACTCGCGGCTGGAGGCCGCCTGTTTGCCTTCGAAGAAGGGCAGCTGGTTGACGCCGTCGATGGCGCGATCGTGCGGCACGAGGTCGGCGCCGACGGCCGCCGCGATGGTCGGAAACAAATCGATTTCGTGCACCAGCTCGTTGGTAACGCGGCCGGCCGGAATTCTCCCGGGCCAGCGGACCAGGCATGGCGTGCGGATGCCGCCCTCCATGACGCTGTTGTAGAAACCGGACCACGGGCCTGACGAGCCGCGCCACGGCCGCCGACCCTCGGCGCCGTTGTCGGTGCACCAGAACACGATGGTGTTGCGCGAGACGCCGAGCCGATCGATCGCGTCGAGCATGAGGCCGACGTTGTAATCGAGTTCGGCCATCGCGTCGGCAATATCGCCCGCGCCGGTCTTGCCGGCGAAGTCGGGATGCGTCAGGGTCGGGAAATGAATCTGCGTCATCGGGTAATAGACGAAGAACGGCTTCCTGTCGCGGACGCTGCGCTCCATGAAGGCGACGCTTTTCTCGGCTGATTCGCGATCGACGGTGCGGCGCGCCGGGAGGTCGAAGGGTTTGACGTTGCGCGCTGGCGCACCGCTTCGGCCTTCCCAGATGAACGAGGTATTCGGCTCCTTTTGTCCCTGCGCGATCGTCGTCAGCGACTCGTTGCTGGTGCGCGGGACGCCGTAGTACTCATCGAACCCCTGCTGCGACGGGTTGCGATTCTCCGGCCGGTCACCGCCGATGTGCCACTTGCCGAAGAGTCCCGTGGCATAGCCGCTCGACTGCAACGCCTCGGCGATCGTCACTTCCCATAACGTCATGCCGGCGGCCTGCGTCGCTCCGGTGCGGACGGCATAGCGCCCGGTCATCAGTGCCGCGCGCGACACGGTGCAGGAAAACTCGACGTTGAAGTTATTGAGCCGCAGCCCTTCGGCCGCCAGGCGATCCACCCGCGGCGTGATCGCGCCGCGCACGCCGCCATAAACGTTCACTTCGCCCCATCCGAGGTTGTCGGGAAACATCAAGACGATGTTGGGGCGGGCAGAGGACGTGCCCTGCTCGCTGGCCACGGCGAACGCGCCACACCACAGAACCAGGCAGGCGCCGGTGACGATCGCGGACGTCCCCGCTGCGCGCAACCTCATCAGGATCTCACCTCAGGGCGAGATCTTAATGCAGGTTGGATCGCGGATCGCGGAACTAATGTTCCGCCACACGGCGCCCGATAAAGGGGCGCCCTACGACTCCGGAACGGGCGACGGTTGCCGTGTGCTGACGCGGTCTCGCAGGAAGTCGCGGCCTCGAGCAGCCTCGGCAAGGTTCTTGGCCCCGCCGACGAAGGGAATCGCGTCAAGGGCGCTGTGGATTGCGCCGCGGACCAGGCCCTTTTGGCGAATGGCACTGCCAAGGGTCGCGAGGGCAATGGCGGCGCCAATGTAGGGAATCGACCGGGTCAACCGCCGGGCTAACTTCCTGCCGGCATAGCTTTGGAGCTTGTTTTTAGTAGCCATCACGGAATTACAAAGCAAACATCGTTCCCGCCTTCGCGACACCGGAACGCGTGTAGGATTACGCCCATGTCAGACCGGCCGAACCGCAGACAATTCATCAATGCCGCCGGTGCGTCGTTGGCGGCGCTTGCCGGCGCCCCGGAACTGGTCGCCGGTGTTCAAGCCGCGCAATCCGTACCTCAACCAGGCGGAGCAGGCGGCACGAGCCCGGATCTAATAGTCGTCAACGCCAAGGTCTACACGATGGACCCGCGCGCGCCACGAGCGGAGGCCTTTGCCGTGGCCGGTGGGCGCTTCGTGGCCGTCGGCTCGACCAGCGACATCAGGAACCTCGCGGGCAAAAACACGCAAGCGTTTGACGCGAAAGGCATGACGGTAGTGCCCGGTTTCATCGACTGCCATAACCATGCGGGCGGCGAGGTGTTGCTGAACGAAGTGCTCGTCGGCAATCCGTTCGAGGTGGAATTCGTCAGCATCCGCAGCATCATCGGCAAGCTGCGCGAGCGGGCGCAGCAGACGCCGCCGGGCACGTGGGTCGAGGGCTACTTTTTCGACGACACCAAGCTCAGCGACAAGCGCGCGATCAATATCCACGACCTCGACGAGGTGTCATCGGAGCATCCGGTGATCGTCCGCCACCGCGGCGGCCACACTTACTTCTACAACAGCAAGGCGTTCGCGATGGCCGGCGTCACGAAGGACACGCCCAACCCGATGGGCGGCACCTACGACAAGGACGCGGGCGGCAATCTCAACGGCCGCGTGACCGACCTCGCGTCGGCGCCGTTCAACAAGGCCGGAACCCGCCGCACCTATACGCCGGCGGAACTCGAGACGCGGGCGCGCGAAGGCGTGGCCCACATCTCCAGGCAGTTTGCGCGCTATGGCCTGACCAGCGTGCATCACGAAGGCGGCAACCTGCCGGCCATGCAGGCGGTGCGCGCGCGAGGGGACCTGCACCACCGCATCAGTTATGAATCGAGCGGCGGCGCGCTCGAAGCGCTGATCAGCGCCGGCGTACAGTCCGGCTTCGGCGACGAGTGGATCAAGTTCGGCGCCACCTCCGAACACACGGTGGACGGATCGTTTTCGGAACGGACGATGGCCCTGAGCACGCCGTATCCGAATGTGACGCCGCCCTACAAGGGCAACGTCACCGAGACGCAGGACACGCTGAACGCGTGGGTCGAGCGGGTCCATCGCGCCGGCATCCAGGTGAATTGCCACGCCAACGGCGACGTCGCGATCGACATGTACCTCACGGCGATGGAGCGCGCGCTGAAGCTTCTGCCGCGCGCCGACGCGCGGCCGAAAATCACGCACTGCACCATGCTCAATCCGTCGCTCGTCGCGCGGATGAAAGCCATGGGCGCCGTGCCAGCGCTCTTCACCACTTACGCGTACTACAACCCCGACAAGTTCGTGTACTACGGCGAAGAGTTCATGAAGAATGCGATGGCGTTCCGCTCGCTGATCGATGCGGGCATCTACGCCTGCGCCGGGTCCGATTTCAGCCCGGGCCCGTTCGCGCCGCTGATGGGCATCCAGGGCATGGTCACGCGCAAGGGTTGGGACGGCAAGGTGTGGGGCGCCAATCAGAAGATCAGCGTCAGCGAAGCGATTGCCGTCAACACCTTCAACGGCGCGTGGGCCTCGGGCGAAGAAGCGATCAAGGGATCGATCACCGCCGGCAAGCTCGCGGACTACGTGGTGCTCGCCGACGATCCGCACACCGTCGATGTCGAGAAGATCAAGGACATCCAGATCGTGCGCACCGTCGTCGGCGGAACGAGTTCACATCAGGCGTAAGCGGAGGGTGGCATGACGCGTGGAATCACGGCCCTGTTGATGACAATCGCCGTCCTGGCCTCCGGCCTTTCGGTCGCGGCCCATCATTCCTTCTCCGCGCAATACGATCGCGACAAGCCGATCACCTTGAAGGGCGCCATCACCAAAATGGAATGGGCGAACCCGCACATCTACTTCTACATTGACGTCGCCGAAACGGGCGGCGCCACGGCGCATTGGGCCATCGAGGGCGGCGCACCGAACACGCTGTATCGCGCCGGGTGGCGACGAGATTCCGCCAAGGTCGGAGATCTCGTCACCGTCGACGGCTTCCTCGCCCGCGATGGCACGAAGCTGGTCAACATGCAAACCGCGGTGCTGGCCGACGGCCGCAAGCTGTTTGTCGGGACGCAAACCTATTATCAGAAAGGCCGCTGATGGCGGCCTGTCACCGGCTCGCTCGCGGCGCTGTGGCGATCGGCGCCCTGTTCCTGTTCGCGGCGCCGGTTGCGGCGCAAGGCTCCGCGACGCCTGACCTGAGCGGGTTCTGGGTCAATCAGTACACGCCCGATCTGTCGGTGGCGCTCGGCAAGCAGCCGCCGTTTACGGAGTTCGGCGCCGAACGATGGCGCACGGTCGATACCGCGAAGGATCCAACCGCGATCTGCCTGCCGGTAGGGCCCTCGCGCGGATTTACCGCGCCGTTCCCGTTCCTGCTCGTCCAGCACGACAAGATGATTTCGATCATGTTCGAGTACCAGGCGATCTGGCGGGTAATCTACCTGGACGGACGTGGTCATCCGGACGACCTGGCGGACTATCCGTACTTCATGGGCCACTCGCTCGGCCGGTGGGAGGGCGACACGCTCGTCGTCGACACCCAGGGCATCGACGAGCGCAGCTGGCTCGATACCGCCGGCCACGAACACAGCGCCAAGTTGAAGCTGACCGAGCGATTCAAGAAGACCGGCCCCGACACCATTCAATGGACGGTGACGTACGAGGATCCGGAATACTTCACGCGGCCCTGGTCGATCGAGCGCACGTTCACGCGCGGCAAGCCGGGCGATCGCGTGCTGCCGTACACGTGCAACGAAAACAACAAGGACGTCGAACACCTCAGGCCCAATCAGCCGAACCTGAATTACAAGCACGTGCCGGAGCCGCCGGCCCCGACGAAGAAGCCGGGCCACTAGGGACTCGCGGCTGCGCCGCTCGTGGGACTCGGCCGGTTACGGCCTCGTAAGAGTCGGGCCTTTGGCCCTCCTGGGACTCGGCGCTTCCACCTTCGCGCTACGCGCTACGGCGGACAAGTCGCGCCTTGTAGGGGAAATGCACTTGTTTTCCTCACGAACGAAGTGAGTCCCAGGAGCGAGCATTGCGAGCGACTCCCACGAGGCCGAAGGCCGAGCCCACGAGAGGCGAAGCCTCGAGTCCTCATTCACGCCTTCACCGGGTAGGGATAGCCGCGCTTGAGCGCCATATCGAGCTCGCGGTCATCGTCGTAAATATCGCGGACGAAGAAGACGACCCCTTCTGAATTGACGTGGACGGTGTCGTAGAACAGCACCACCGTGAGCGGCTGCTTCAGGGTGACGCGCAGCGGTTTGGTGCCCTGCATCGCGGCGTCGATCCGCTGCCGCGTCCATTCCGGCTGATCCCGCAGTACCCATTCCGCGAACCGGGCGGGATCTTCCAGCCTTATGCAGCCGTGGCTGAAGTCGCGGCGGACCCGCGAGAAGAGCTGCTGCGCCGGCGTGCCGTGCATGTAGACGTTGCTGGCATTCGGGAAGATAAACTTGGCCAGCCCGAGCGAGTTCTTTGGACCGGGCCGCTGCCGGATGTGCAGCCGGCCTGCCACGACCTTCGAGAGATTTTCCGGCGTCGGCTCGAACGTCGGCGCGGCGTCTTCGCCGCTCTCGACGATCTCGAGGTTTTCCCTTTCGAAGTACGAAGGGTCGCGCCGGATGTGCGGGACGAGTTCCTTCACGGTAATGCCACGCGGCGGCGTCCAGTAGGGACGGAAGACGACGTATTCCATCTTCTCGACGAAGATCGGGGTCTGATGGCCCAGCGACTTGCCGACCACGACGTTCATCCGCAGCGGCTCGTCGCCGGTGGTGGGGTCGGTCGCCCACATCCGGAATAATGGCAGGTTGACGAAGACGTTGGGTTCCTCGCTCAAGACCGGCAACCAGCGCATGCGCTCCATCGCCAGCTCGATCTGCCTCACGCGATCGGCCAACGAGATGTTGAGTACCGTAATCGTGGCGGCGCCGATGGTGCCGTCGGCGTCAAGCCCGTGCCGCTCCTGGAAGCGCTTGACCGCCGCGACGAGTGGAGCAGAGTAGACGTCGCCTTCCACGCCGGCCTCGGCCGGCAGATCGCCAAGTGTGCGCAGGCGCGCCGCGAGAGCGGCGACGGCCTCCCAGCCCTGACCGGCGGCCACTTTGGCGCGGCCTTTCGGAAGCTCCGGCACGCGCGGCGGCTCTCCTGCTCCCGCCAGCTTCTTGTAATCCGCCAACGTGCGCCGGGCCCGCGCATAGTGGGTGACCTGGGGTGACAGCGCGTCGAGCGCCTCGGCCAGGCTCTTGCCACCGCGCACCTCGCGGAGCAGCGTGGTGAAATCCGCTTTCTTCGTCTTGACGTCGTAACCCCAGTAGATCGTGGCGGGATCGACGCGGCCGACGAAGACGGCCTTCAGCATCCGCATCGCGGCGACGCTGACGCCGATGTCGAACAGCGCCCGGTCGGCAGGCGCCCATTCGCCCTTGCGCTGTTGCGACCATTGTTCAGCGAGCGTCGCGGCGTCGTAGTCGCCGGCATCGAGGCCGTGATCGCCGGCGGCTGCCAGTGTCGCCAGCGTCGGCTCGAGCGCCGGTGACGGCTTCGTGCCATCGAACCAGAACAGCCGATCGGGTTCTTCGTCGTAAAGCGGCTTCAGTGCCGGCACGGCGTCGCGAATCTCTCCCCAGCGAAGGCCGGGATGATCGGCCGACGACAGGACTTGATCGACGGTTGCCGCCACATCTGGATCCAACCGTGGGGCTGCAGATGCTGCCTGTGGTGCGCTCGCACTGGTGTTGCCAGGCGCCGCCGGCGCCGCCGATGTCGCCGCGCGGCAGGCGCAGACCAGTAACAAGCTGGTCAGGATGAAGGCGCGTAGAGGGGTCACTCGCAAGATTATAGGCACGCCCGCGACAGCGAGCGCTGCGCATCTCATGGGATTGAGGCGGATGGGTTCAGCAGAACGCTGAGCACGTTTGAATAATCGTCGGTCCACAGCGGCGAGCCTCGACCGCCTTCGCCAACCCGTTTCGGCGCGCCAAGCCGAGCCCAGCGGGGCGCCGACTGCGCGATCGAGCCGGCATCGCGCTCATTCCTGGCCATGAGGACCCACACCGATGGCCGCTTGGCTTCGCTCAACTGCCCGGGCGGAACGTCGGCGACAGGCGATCTCACATCGCCCTAAAAGTACACCTTTCCGACGAACGTGATGAAGCGCATCAGGCTATTGGTGGCCGTGGTGACCTTCCCGAAGTTGGTGCTGGTCGGGTCGAGGTTCGGCGCGCCCCACAGAGGCTGATCGAACAGGTTCTGCACGTCGAGGCGGAACTGGAACGAGCGGCTGCCGCCGATGGGGAAGCTGCGAACGACGTTGACGTTGACGAGGAACAGTCCGGTCCCTCGCACACCATCAACCCGGAACGGGAAGGCGCGCTTCTGGAAGAGCGCCGGTTGCGCGTTGGCCGCCTTCTCGAAACCGGCCTCGGTGTTGAGCCACGTCTTGGTGGGATCGATCGTGCCGTCGGTCTGCAGGGCGATTTCAGGGCGGTCCCTGGCGATGGCGCCGAGATCGCCGTTGAAGAACAGGTTGTTCCAATTCAGCAGTTCGTCCGGCTGCGCCTCGATGGTTCCGCCCAGCTGCCACCCGCCGAAGAGCTTCGACGCGAGTCCTGTTTTCAGGAAGGCCCGGCTGGCGCCGAATGGCAGTTCGTAGATCGCTCCGCCCCGCAGGCTCCATGGCCGGCCCGCCTGACTCGATTGCCACATCGTCGGCTCGCGATCGTAAAGCTCCACGGTGCGGTTCTCGCGCACCCGGTTCGCCGAAAAGGCCAGGTTCGCGCTGAGGCCGCGCTGGTAGCGATGGTTCAGCGTGACCTCGAAGGAGTGGGTCCTGACGATGCCGAGCGGCAGGTTGGCGAACACCAACGGCTGGTTGTTGCCGACCGTGGCCAGCTGCGGGTAGGCGCGGATCAGGTTCTGCCGTTCCTGCATGCAAACAACGACGAACCTTGCATGCAGAAGAGGTGCGGCGTCGTTCTATCGGCGCTTGGCGATAGTCCAGTTTTCGATCGCGAGCCCCTTCACGCGCCCGAACTCGGCGGTGTTGTTGGTCACCAACATGAGCCCGTGGCTGCGCGCATGCGCGGCGATGAAGAGGTCGTTGGCCCCGATGAGTGCACCGCGTTTCTTCAGGTCGGCTCGAATCTGAGCATAGTGTCGTGCCGCGTCGCCCCCGAGGTCCAGCACTTCGACGTAGGGCAGGAAGGCCGCGAGCGCAGCCGCATCCTGGGCGTGTCGCGGCGAGACCTCAACGCCGTAGAGCAATTCAGACTTGGTAACTACCGACATGCAGACGTCGGTGACCGGCACACGCTGCAGCCGGCGTAACACCGGTGCGCTGGACCGCTTCATGATGGACGAGCAGGTGTCGGTGTCCAGCATGTAGCGCGGCATTTACTGCTCGCGCTCCTGCACCGGCAGATCGTCGAGGTCGTCCAGGAATCCCTCGGACGCGACGGGCGCGCTGTCGAGGTACGGTCCCCAGTCTTGCGGGCGGGGCGACAGGATGACGTCGTCCCCCTCCTTGCGGATAAACACTTCGTCGGTGGTGAACTGGTATTCCTTCGGCAGCCGCACGGCCTGGCTGCGATTGGTCATGAACACTTTGGCGGTGCGCGGCATGGTCAGAATACGCCCCTGATAGGCGCCATATACATTAGTATATCGCAGGCCATCACGCCGGCGCCTTCGACTGTGGAAGTCGTTTCGAGATGGTTGCCGCGCTCGGCCACCCACAGACTGCGGCAGCCAAACGAGCGTGTCATTGCACCGGCGGCCTCACGCTCGCCGCCGGCCTGGTCCCCTTGAGAATCCAGCGCTGCATGCGCCGGCCATTGCCGGCCTCACCGGTGTACATCCGGTTCTTCGAGTCGATGGCGATCATGTGCGCGCGAATGAATTCGCCGGCCTGGCGGCCAGGCTTGCCGAAGCGGTCGAGAATGGCGAGGTCCTTACGGCGGAGGATCCACACGCGCTGGTTCGTGCCGTCGATGAGATAGAGCAGGCTCTGCTCCGGATCGCGCGAGAACTGCAGGCTGAAGCCGCTCCCCGACCCACCGGTTTCCGGACGGACGAACCGCTCCATCAAGTACTCGCCGTTCTGGCGGAACACCTGGATGCGGTTGCCGCGGCGATCCGACACATAGATGAAGCCGTCCTTGGAACCGACCAGGCCGTGCAGCGTGGAGTACTGCTGCGGCGGACTGTCGGGTTTCACCGGATACACATATTTCTGCGTGTCGTCGGGACGCTTGCCGTAGGCGCCCCAATGCCGCAGGTACTTGCCGGTCGCGGCGTCGTAGACCACGACGCGCTTGTTGATGTAGCCGTCGGCGATGAACAACTCGTTGGTCTTCGGTTCGACGTAGAAGTTGGCGGGCCCGCCGAGGTGATCGGGATCGTTGCTGCCCTTGTTGACGCCGGGCTCACCGATGGTCATCACGTGCTTGCCGTCCTGCGTGAACTTCATGACGTGCATGCCGTTGCTCGTGCCCGTCCAGACGAAACCGTTGTGGTCGATGTAGATGCCGTGCTCCTGGTTGAACCAGGTGTAGTCCTTGCTCGGCCCGCCCCAAAAGCGCAACAACTTGCCGTCCGCGTCGAGCTCCAGCACGGGCGGGGCGGGAATGCAGCAGTCGGCAATCGGCGGCTTGGAGGCCGCGCCGATCTCCTGATCGGTGAGGCTCGACGGCATGTGGATCACCCAGAGGTGATCGCGATCGTCCACGAACAGGCCGCGGATGTCGCCCAGGATCCAATCGTTGGGCAGCGTCGGCGGCCACGTCGGATCGACTTCGTAGATCGGCAGCCGGTCGGCGGTCGGCGACCCGGGGGCGGCCTTGGCGTTCGCGCTTTGAGCGTGGAGCGCGAAGGGCAGGAGTGAGCCAACGGCCAGGAGAATCGCGAACATGCGGGCGCGCGTCATGAGCGGGGATTATCGCTCATTGCGGGAAACCGCATCTCGCCCGCCGGATCCAGGTGGGCTTCGGGACTGTCGCGTGATGGTTTGTTGATCCGGTGAACGGTTGATCGGGTGGTCTCGGGTGCGGAAGCCCCGGCACCAACCCTTTGGCACTTTAGGCACCCTTGGCACCTTAGGCACCCTGCTCTAGTGGCGCATGCCGACCCACGGCACGCCGACATCTTTTGAGACCCGCAGGCGATCCGCTAACTGCGCGGCGTGATGCTGGATGTGCCGGATGGTGATCAACCAGGCCCTAAGCCTCGCGTTCGACCAGGTCCGGGAATCGAATCAGTGAGGCGCCGGGCACCTGCGACAACAGGTCGCGGTCACTCATGATCACCGCGAGGCTGGTGCGTGCCAGGCGCGAGTGTTCGCGCGCCATCGCCTCGGCGCGCGCCGGCTCCTTGTTGGCGATCGCGTCGACGATGGCGCGATGGTGGATCTGCGACAACGCGACGATCTCGCGCCCTTCTTTTTTTTGCGCGTGGCCCAGCAAGAACGCGTTCGGCCCGGCAAACGGCAGCGCGGCGGCGCGATCGACCGCGCGGCGGACCATCGGGCTGTGGGCCAGGTCGACCAGCAGTCCGTGGAAGCGGGCGTTGAGCGCGATGTACTTCGCCAGCGAATCGGTGCCTGACGTCCAGTTTTGGATCAGCCGGTCGATGCCGGCCAGGCACTGCTGAATCTTATCGAGGTCGGCGGGCTTGGTGACGCGCTCGGCCGCCAGCTTGGCGGCCAGGCCTTCGAGGGCACCGCGGATCTCGATGCCGTCGTGAATGTCGCCGAGCGTGAACTCCGATGCGACGAAGCCCCCGGTCGCGCGTGCTGCGACCAGCCCTTCTTCTTCGAGCCGCTGCAGCACGAGCCGCAGCGGCGTGCGCGAGACGTGGAGGCGCGCGGCCAGCGGAATCTCGCGGATGCGTTCACCCGGACTGAATTCCCCGCGCAGCAGCAGCTCGCGCATCCGTAACAGAGCCCGCAGGGTCTGGGATTCATCACGTTTGGCTCGTGGCATCGTCCCTCACCCTAACACAGCCTTTCGCAAGTATCTTCTCGAGCAGCTCATCGCAAAAACCGTCATCACCCGCTATCACCTGCACGACGGCGAGCACGATGCGGCCCTGGTCGCCCAACCCGTTCTCGGAGACCTTTACTGAACGCGGTTGCGCAACTCCTGGAAGTCCACTGCGCGGATGACCACACCAGTGAGTGGGGAATTGGTGTAGCCGCCTGTAGAGAAACTCAGCGCGGCGCGTGCCTCGTCGAGTGCCGATCGCAGCTCAGTCACGTGCACGCCCCTGATCGTCGTGCCGGCGGATGCCAAATCGCTGAACATTGACGCCGGCTGGCCGGCCAGCGAGCGTACGGCATTGACGGCGGTACGCAGTTGGGAGAGATGCATCGCTTGGACGACCGTTCCGAATGTCAGCGGGTTGTTGGTGAAGCTCACCGTCACCGCCAGATCAGAGGTGCTGTTTATCGATGTCGCTGCCGTATGGACCGCTCGCACGCGGTACAGATAGGCCTTGTCGTCCGTGACACTGAGGTCGGAAAACGAGGTGTTCGTGGGAGTACCGATCTGGGTGAACACCTCTCCCGCCCCCCGGCGATCGATCTGATAGCCCGTGGCGCCGCCGACTGTGTTCCATGAGATGTCGATACGCGTGCTCGTGATGGCGATGGCGTTGATGCTCGTTGGCGGGGGGCTCTGGGAATCAAAACCGTCGAAGAACTGTCCGCTGCGAACCAAACGCGAGAAAATAAGGCTCGCCTTACTGGTGCCCACGCCGCCACCATTACCGAACACGAAGACCCACGCGTTGCCCGGAGACGGGGTGTAGGTAGACGCCGACCAAAAGACAGAGCCGAATCCGGGCGCGGGCGTAGCCGGGAACATACTCTGGTTGATGGCCGGGCTATAGCCGCAGGTTTCGACGATGGAATGCAATTCCTTGAGGTTGGGCAGACGCCAATCGGTGAATCCGGCAAAGCTGGAGAACTCCGCGGCCGCGAGGGCATTGCTCCAGGTCATTTCAGTGGCGGCTCCGGTGGCGCAGGCCGCGCCGGAGAGGCCCTCCGCGCACTGTTTCCACATCAGGCCGGTCTTGGCGTGGGTCACCGTGCCGTTGCCGTTGTCGGTGAAGTCGGCGCTGGGTGTCGATTCGACCACATTGGCATTGGGATGGCCCGCGGTGCAGGCCTGTCCGGACGGCGCGGGCGCTCCGCGAACCAGGCGCGTGTTCTCGTCGCCCGCCTTACCGTGGGCGTGACCGCCGCCGCCGCCGTCCTCAGTACCGAGAGACGCGACGACCCACGCACACGAGGCGCCAGCACAGCTCTGGACGTCAAGCGGACTGACCGATTCAACGCCACGCGCGTCTGCCGGATTCTCGACATAGGTCGACGCCGACCAATAGGCCGACCGATGGGGGTTGGGGAAGTAAGTGGTATCGAGCGAAATCCCTGCGCCATAACTGACGATGGTTCTCAGTTCGGGCGGGGTGGGCAGGCGCCAGTCGGTGTAGCCACACAGGGCCGTGGTGTTGACGGCTGCGACGAACGCCTGGGTATTGCACAGGTTGGAGGGGAGTGTGCCGTTACAGGTACCAACGTTGGTACCCGGCACGCCCGTACTACCGGCGTTGCCGCCGTTTTCCGCGCCATTGGTGTTGTACCAGGTGTAGCTGTGGGCGGAATAGCGCAGTTGGGTGGGTCCGGTGGTTTTGACTTCCCAAATAAGGCCCGTGACATTGTCGCGAGTGCAGGCCCAGTCGGTGGCACCGGTCCCGAGCGCGGCGCCGGCGGGGAGAACGCTGCCGTTGTTGGCGATCTTGGTAAAGTCAAAGCCGGCAACGCCGCCGCCGATCTTGGTGAGCGCTCCGGCGGTAGCGGCGACATCGCGCCCGTACCGGCCATCGTCTGCCGCGGGCGCGACGGTGCAGGATATTGTTGCGCCGTTGCCGTCATAGCACTGGGTCTGGCCGGTGTCGTTGAGACTGGCGGCGTGGACGCCACACAACACGGTGGCCGCGAAGGCGGCTAGGACATATGCCAGCCGCGGGCGCGGCGCGACCGGGAAGGGCGCGGGCATGCCCGCCCCGCGGCTGAGTTTCCCGACATCTCGTTCGAGCGATTCGACCTTGGTCATGACGCTTCGAAGCATCATAGTCGATGGGCATCACCTGCCACCTTTGACGGTGAAGGCCATGGTGCGGTCACGAGCTCACCAGATCACCAAGTCCCTTGTTGCTTGTCAACCTGCTGCGGCTGCGGCAGGTCGCGGGTGGCGAGCCTATCGCGACGATCTCGGCGGCTTCGCGCTCGGCTGGGCGCTGGTCATCGTGCTGGTGATTGCAACCGCGCTGTTCTTATCGATGTGAGTTCACCACGGCATGTGCTGCTCGTGCTCCCGCTCAAGCCCAGAGCCGGGACAACTCGATCGGCACGTCGGCAAAGGGTTCGGCGCGGACGGTTTCGTCGCCGTCGTGGGTTCCCACCACCACCCATCGGCCGTTCTCGAGGCGCAACACTTCCAGGGTTTGGAGCGTCGGGTTGAGCAACCAGGCGTACGGCACGCTTTCCCGTGCGTAGATGCGGAGCTTGCGCGATCGGTCGATGCGTTCGGTTGACGGCGAGAGGACTTCGCACACCCAGTCGGGCGCCAGCGTCAGGAAGGCCACGTCGGGGACGGCCGGGAGGTGTTCTCGACGCCACCCGGCGAGGTCGGGTACGAGCACGTCGTCACGCAGGTGGATCTCCGGTTCGTCGAGAATCCACCACCCGCCCGGACCACCGCGGCCCTGGTCGAACGGTCCGCCGATCTCCACACCGAGCGCCGAGCTGCTCCGGGCATGACGGAGCGACGGCCGTGGGGACGCGAACAAATCGCCGTCAAGGATCTCGGCCACCAGGTGATCTGGAACCTCGAGCAGGTCGTCATAGGTCGCCGGGCTCTTCAAACGAACGGAGTCCGCCATGCCGCGAGAATAGCATGGCGCTCGGTGCGGATCGGCACTCAGGGCCCAAGGACTTCAGAGGTTGTGAGCCTACCGCCGCTTCGCCGACTTCTTCGAAGCCTTCTTCGCTGGTTTCTTCGCGGCCTTCGCCCTTACAGATCGGGGCTACTCGCGACAGGTTGGCGACAGCATCTCGAACGCGCTGATCGTCATCCGCTGCTCGCCAGGAAGTTTGAGCAACAGGCCACGGACATACATCGTGTGACCCTTGTGATCGGCTGGTGCGTAGGCGATCGCGTCCAACAGGTTCATCGTCTGGGTGCCGGGCGCCGTGTCGGCCGCGGCCGCCGCCTGCGCTGATCCTTGTCGCAGCGCCGACGCGGGAACGACCGCGACCGGCTCGCTCGCTCGGGTCAGCAGCCAGGTCTGCTGCGGACCGGCGG
>JANOZI010000208.1:0-2511 GCA_031429375.1 Acidobacteriota bacterium
GGGGGGTTGGGGACTGGGGGGGGGGTGGTAGCCGATCGGCGTGACGGGCGCGGGCACCCCCGCGGGGGGCGGTGGCGGGGGGGGGGGCGGCGCACCGCCGCGACCGCGTCCGCCTCCGCCCGCTGCCGCCTCAGGTCCGCCGGCGGCAGGTGCAGGCGCCGCGGCTTGCGCCATCGGTGCAGGCGCGGGTGCCGGTGTCGCGGCAGCAGCGGTCCCGGCCACTGCGGGCTGCGGTTGCGGCGCCGGCGTGCTCGGTGCCGGCTGAACAGCCGCGCTCGACGGCGTCGGATCCGTCGCCGGCGCAGGCTTGGACGTCGACGCACAGGCTGCGCCGAGCAGCAAAAGGCCGAGCGGCACGAACAGGGTCGATCTCATGATTGGGCTCCGTGGTTCATCTGGACAGCATCTTCCGCATGCGTTCGATCTCGATCGTCTGGTCGGCGTGAATATCCGACGCCAGCTTGTAGACATCGTCGTCCTGCAACGCCCCGAACGAGTTGAACAGCTCGTCGACCATCGTGAGGGCGCCTTCGTGGTGGCCGATCATGAACGTCAGGAACAGGCGATCCCACGCGGGGCCGCGCGCCTTGTCGAGCTCGGCCAATTGCTCGGGCGTGAGCATGCCGGGCATCAGCATGTCGTGTTCGACGCCGTTCATGTTCATCCGATGATGGGTGGCGTTGGCATCGGGCACGGTCTCGCCGCGATCGCGCAGCCAGTTGCGCATGAACGCGATCTCGTCGCGCTGGCCCACCACCATCCGCTCGCAGAGCACCAGGAGCTCCGGCCGGGCGCCGTGCGACCCGGCCCATCCCGCAATGAGCACGGCCTGGGCATGATGCGGAATCATCCCGGTCATGAACTCGACATCGCCGTCACTGTAAGGCTGGCGGACCAGGTCGGGCCGGGCCTTCGGCTCAGGCTGTTGGCTACTACCGATCGCGAGTGCGGCCAGGGCAAGTAAGAGAAACGGGCCGGGCATTCCCGCGAATAGTAGGACATCGGCCGGGCGAACCAAAGCAATTCCTTCCGTCTTACGCGCGCTCCGATGTCGCGATCGCGCGGACGGCCGCGTCGCACAGCGCCAGCCACAACAACCCGAACGCGACGCCCCCCAGCACATCGGTCAAATAATGAGCACCGAGGTAGATCCGGGTGAGCGCGACGACGCCGACGATGGCGACGGCTGTGGCCATGGCCCAGGGGCGCCGCGGCGGAGACAGGCGCGGGAGGGCGATCAGGAGCAGGGCGATCCACAGCGCGGTCGCCGTCATGGCATGGCCGCTCGGAAAGCTGGCACCTGGAAACGTCAGCGCCTGGCCCTCGAAGAAAGGCCGCGGCCGATCGAAGAAGTCTTTGAGGCGGGGGTTGATCTGGATGCCCCCGATGACACTGGCTGTAAGCAGCGCCAGGTCGCGCCACCACCGCTTGAACGCGAACGCAATCGCGGCGAGCACGACGACGCCAAGCGCGAGCGGATTCGATCCGAGGATCGTCAGCCCCAGCGCGATATTGGTATTCTCGGATGCCGCATGCGCCCGGATCCACACGGCAATTTCCGCATCGAGCTCGAGGAAGCGCTCACTGCCGGCCGCGATCACGAGCAGCACGCAGGCGGCGGCAATCGCCAGCTTGACGGCCCTCGACCTCAGCATGCGGAGCGGGATCATGCGCTGGTCGAGATGACCGGACTTTGACAGTGCGTTAGCATTGGTGGCTCATGCGGATTCTACTCGCCGGAGATGGGTCGCGCGCGCCACAGATGCTGGCCAGGGGCTTGCCCGGGTTAGTCTGGCTGAGCGCGACGCTTGCGGTCCTGGGTTGGGGATGCGCCACCTCAGGGAGCGTGCCCGACCGTGCCACGGTGGATGCCGCCATGCGGGCCCGCATCAGCCACGGCATCCGCGTCGCCGGTGACGAGGCAATGCCACCCGGCGTGTTGATCGAGGACGGGCTCAGTCCTGAAGATGCGGTTGCCCTCGCGCTGTGGAATAATCCCGGCTTTCAGGTCGCGCTTGCCGACCTGGGATTTGCGCGGGCCGATTTGATCGAGGCGCGACAACTGCGCAATCCCATCCTGTCCCTGCTGTTTCCGTGGGGCCCCAAGCAATTCGAAGCGACGCTCCAGCTGCCCATCGAAGCGATTTGGCAGCGGCCCAGGCGGGTCAAGGCGGCTACTCTTGATGCCGACGCGGTTGCCACGCGCCTGATGGCCGACGGCCTGGGCGTAATGGCGCAAGCCCGTTCGGCCTATCTCACGGCGACGGCCGCCGACGCGCGCGTGCGCCTGGCCGCAGAATCGGCGGAGCTGTGGGGCCGCTTGAGGCGCATCGCCGATGCGCGGCTGCGCGAAGGCGACATCAGCGAGTTCGAGGCGCGATCGGTGCGGAGCGAAACCGCGATGGCTGATGCGTTCGCCCGCGGCGCCGACGGCGACAAGGCATTGTCGCGCATCGAGCTCGAGAACATCCTCGGACACGGCATTCCCGCATCAACGGCGCTGACGCCGGT
>JANOZI010000209.1:0-12204 GCA_031429375.1 Acidobacteriota bacterium
TCGGGATCGAGGTCGAGGATCGATAAGAAGTTCTGCACGCGCTACGTCCGATACTCGGCGTTAATCTTCACGTACTCCGCGGACAGATCGCAGGTCCAGACCGTCGCGCGATGGGAACCGCCGGTGCCGAGGCCGACCTCGATTTGCAGGTCCTTGCCGATCAGGTAATCGGCCGCCTGCGGCGCGAGCTCGTCGAAGGGCCGGCCGTCCTCGAACAGCACCAGCGAGCCAATCTGCACCCGAGCGCCCTCGAGCACGAAGGCGGCACCCGATCGGCCCGCGGCCGCGACGAGGCGGCCCCAGTTCGGGTCGCCGCCGTGGATGGCGGTCTTCACGAGCAGCGAGTTGGCGATCGCGCGAGCGGCCAGCCAGGCGTCGGCATCCGATGCGGCGCCGCTGACCGTGATCGCGATGAGCTTGGTGGCGCCTTCGCCGCCCCGTACGATCCCGAGCGCGAGCTCATGAGCGACGGCGCGGAGCCCGCCGACGAACGCGGGATACAGGCCCTCGTCGATCACGACGCCGCTTGCGCCGTTGGCCAGTGCGAACACGCAATCGTTGGTCGACGGCTCGCCGTCGACGGTAATGGCGTTGAAGGTGTCGCGCGACGTCTCGGTCAGCGCCCGCGCCAGCGTCACCTGATCGACCGCGGCGTCGGTGGTCAGGTAGCCGAGCATCGTCGCCATGCGCGGCTCGATCATCCCCGAGCCCTTGGCCATGCCGCCGACGCGGAATGCCCCGACGCTCGTGGCGACCTCGACGGCATATTCTTTCGGAAACGGATCGGTGGTCATGATTGCGCGCGCCGCCGCGGCGCCGCCGTCATCGGCCAGCGCCTGGACGGCTTGCGGAATGCCGGAGCGCAGGGCAGCCATCTTGAGGTTCACACCGATCACGCCGGTTGATGCAATCAGCGTTTCTGCAATCTGGCAGCCGACGGCATTCGCGGTGAGCTGCGCCATCTCTCTCGCGTCGGCCATGCCCTGCGGGCCGGTGCACGCGTTGGCGCATCCGCTGTTGGTCACGAGCGCGCGCGCCCGCCCGCCGCTCGTGCGGAGGTGTTCTTCGCACACGATCAGCGGCGCGGCCTTCGCGAGGTTCAGCGTGAAGATGCCGGCGGCGGTCGCCGGCGCATCGCTGACGAGCAGCGCCAGGTCCGGCTTGCCGCTGGCCTTGATGCCGCAGTGCAGCCCGCTGGCCCGGAAGCCAGCGGGAGCCGTCACGCCACCGGAGATCGCGCGAACGTCAGACACAGGAACTGACAGAGGTTCCCACGGGGGTTCCCACGGAGGTTCTCGCGAGGGTTCCCACGGAGGTTCGCGCGTGGTGAAGGTCCAACACGACCGCGTACTGGCCGCAGGTGCGGAACAACGCGCATGAATAACAATCGCGGGCGATCTTCTCGGGCACCCAGGGGTGCGGCACGATCGAGAAGCCCTGGCGCATGAAGAACTTCGGATCGTGCGCGAACGCGCAGATGCGATTGAAGCCTTCGCGTTTGGCGCGCAGACCGAGGTCGTCGACCATGCGCTGGCCGAGGCCCTTCCGGCGGGCCTCGCGGCCGACCACCAGCGAGCGGACCTCGCCCACCGACGCGGACAGCGGCGCCAGCTCCGCGCAACCGACGATGCGATCGCTCGACAAACCTGACGGCTTGTCGCCACCCGTACGTTCCACGGCGACGACGAAGCGTGGCGCGTGAGTGGCGAGCTCGTCGAGCGCGCGGGGCAGCAGGCGCCCCTCTTCGAGATGCGACGCGATGAGCGCGTGCAGTTGAGGCGCATCGGCGGCCACCGCCGCGCGCAACGTGATGGACGGCACGGCCGCCTTCAAACGACGGGTCGCGGGAGCTCGACGCTTTTTGCCCGGCCCATTATCAACAACAACTCGCATCGTCACGCTTTCACCTCGACACTCGATCCTTCGATCGCAACCGTGGCCAACGCACCGTCGAGAATCCCGACGGCTTCTTCAATCTCCGCCACCGACACCGTGAGCGGTGGCAGCATCCGGACCACCCGCTCTGCCGTCCGATTCACCAGCAGCCCCGACTTGAGGGCGGCGTCGATCACCGGCTGTGCATCGACCGCCAACTCGAGGCCGCGCATCAAACCCGCGCCCCGCACCGATTTCACCACCGGGTGCTTCTGCTGAAGCGCCTGCAACCGCTGTTCGAACACCGGAGCGGCGATCTTGATGTTCGCCGCCACCGGGCCCGACAGCTGCTCGAGCACGTAGATGGCCGCCCGGGTCGACAGCAGGTTGCCGCCGTAGGTCGTACCGTGGTCGCCAGGGAAAATCTGCTGGGCGACGTGTTCGGCGACGAGCGCCGCGCCGATCGGAATGCCCGATCCGATGGCCTTGCCGACGGTCACCAGATCCGGCGACCAGCCCAGCGCCTGGAACTGGAACGGCCAGCCGGTTCGTCCGAGGCCGCACTGAATCTCATCGGCGATGAGCAGCGTGCCTGTCTTCTTCGTCACCCGCGCGATCGCGGCGGCAAATTCCGGCGAGAGCGGACGCACGCCGCCTTCGCCCTGGATCGGCTCGGCGATGATCGCGGCGGTAGTCTCGTTGACCGCGGCCTCCAGCCCCGCCACATCGTCCGGCGACACGAAGGTGACGCCCGGGACGAGCGGCCCGAACGGGTCGCGGTAGTGCGCGTTGGCGGTCACCGACAACGCCCCCATCGTGCGTCCCGAGAAGCCGTGTTCGAGCGCGACATAGCCCGTGCGGTCCTTGACGCCCTTCGAGTACCAGTAGCGGCGCGCGAACTTCAGGCACGCTTCGACGGCTTCGGTGCCGCTGTTGCAGAAGAACGCGCGCTGCAATCCCGACATCGCCGACAGCGTCGCGGCCAGCTGCCCCTGCAACGGGTGGTAGTACAGGTTCGAGGTGTGGATCAGCGTCTTCGCCTGATCCGCGATCACCGCCGCAAGACCCGGATGGCCATGACCCAGTACCACGACGCCAATCCCCGAAATGAAGTCGAGATAAGCGCGGCCGCTCTCGTCGAACAGGCGGCTGCCTTGGCCGCGGACAAACACCACGGGCTGCCGCTTGTAGGTTTGAAGCACGTGCTGTGCTTCGAGCGCCGTCACGGTCTGTGCGTTCGTCGTCATCTCGTTTACTTCACAACCTTCGAGGTGGCGGTCGTCTTCTCCATCGCCACCGCCTTCGCGAGCCGCGACGGCTGGCGTCCATCGACGATCACGACGCTGCTTGCGCCGCCCTTGAGCGCCGCCTGGCAGGCGGTCAGCTTGGCGACCATGCCGGCGTTGGCGGTACCCGACGTGACGAGCTTCGCGATATGCGAAGTGTTCAACCGCGGAATCGTCTGGCCGCGCTTGTCGAGCACGCCCGCGGTGCCGCCTGCGATCACCAGCCGCTTTGCCTTCAGGCGCGCGGCCAGGCTGCCGGCGAGGGTGTCGGCATTGACGTTGAACAATTGCCCGGCTTTCGACGCACTGATGCACGCGATCACCGGCACGTATCCCGACTTGCACAACAGGGCCAGCAACTCGGGGGCCCGCGCCTTGTCAGGCGTGCCCACCATTCCGAGGTCGACGGTGTCGCCGCTGGTCGCCTTGTGCAGCGCCGCCTTCGTCACCGGCGCCACGCCGGCATCGGCTCCGGTCAACCCGACGGCCTTGCCGCCGACCTTGTTGATCGCCGCGACGAACCGCGTGTTGATCGACCCGGCCAGCACCGACACCACGATGTCGAGCGTTTCCTGGTCCGTCACCCGCAAGCCATCGACCTGCCGCTTGGGAATGCCGACCTGCGCCAGGGCCGCATCGATCTCGCGGCCGCCGCCATGCACGACGATCAGCGGGCGCTTCGCTGCCGCGCGCTTGATCACCTTGCCGATCGCGGTCAGCTTGCCGGGGCCTTCGAGCAGCTCGCCGCCAAGCTTGAGCACCACGGGCCGGTTCTTCACAGCAGCCCGGCTTTCTGATCCAGCCCGAACATCACGTTGAAGTTCTGGATCGCCTGGCCGGCCGCGCCCTTCACGAGGTTATCGATCACGCTCACCACGAACACCCGCGCGCCGGCTTCGTCGACCTTCCACCCGATGTCGCAGAAGTTGGTGTGCGCCACGTGCTTGATCTCGGGCAGCGCATCTCCCGTCACGCGCACGAACGGCGCCGCGGCATACGCGCGCTCGTAGGCCTCGGCGACCGCGGCCGCGGTCGTGCCGGGCACGAGGCGGGCGTAGAGGCTGGCGAGAATGCCCCGATCGAGCGGCACCAGGTGCGGCACGAAGGTCACGCTGCGCCCGAGCGCCTGCTCCATTTCCGGCGCGTGGCGGTGGCCGAACGGGTTGTAGGCCGCCACGCTGCCGTGGTTCTCCGAGAAGTGCGTGCGATCGGTCGCCGCCTTCCCCGCCCCCGAAATTCCGGACTTCGCATCGATCACGATATCGGCGCCAGGCTGCAGCAGACCGGCGTGCTCCAGCGGCAGCAGGCCGAGGAGCGAGGCGGTGGGGTAGCAGCCCGGGTTCGACACCAGCTTCGCGGTGCGGATGGCGTCGAACTCGAATTCCGTGAGGCCATAGGCGACGCCGGCCGGCAACGACTGCGTGGCCGGGTAAAACTTCGCGCGCGCGGCGTCATTGCGTAGCCGAAACGCGCCCGACAAGTCGATCACGCGCAGGCCGGACGCGAGCAGCATCGGCGCAATCTCCGCCGACGCCGCCTCGGGCAGCGCAAGGAACACCGCATCCGCCGCGAACGCCGTCGCGTTGAGCGGCACGACGGTGCCGTCCCAGATCTTGGCGAGCGACGGCAATCGGCGCGGCGTGCTGGTCGCTTGCGAACCGGTGGCCGCCGTAATGGTGACGTTCGGATGGCGCGCCAGCAGGCGGATCAGTTCCTGTCCGGCGAAGCCAGTGGCGCCCGCCACGGCCACGCGGATGAGCCTGTTCTGGCCCTGCTGGTTCCCTTCCGTTTGGCTGATGACCTCTGTATCCATATGCGTAGAAAAGAATACTTATACATGAATAATTCCTGCCGTGTCAATGCCTTTTCTGCATAAGCAGCTGATTTCTGTGTATACTGATTCACTTAGGCGCATAAATATGAAGGCTCGCCGTCAATCGGCCATCCTCGACGTGGTGGAGCACGAGGCTGTCCGTAACCAGGAACAGCTCCGGCAGCGGCTCGCGACGCGCGGCTTCGCGGTGACCCAGGCCACGCTCTCGAGAGACATCAAGGAGCTGGGGCTGATGAAGCGATCGGCCGACGGCGCGTATCAGCCGTCGAGCATCGACCACACGCCTCAGATCACCGCGCTCGGGGCGCTGGCGCGGGCGTTGTCGGAATACCTGGTGACGCTCGAGCCTGTGCAGCAGCTGATCGTGTTGCGCACCGGCCCGGGCCAGGCGCAACTGCTGGGGCTGGCCATCGATCGCGCGCGCATGCCCGAGGTCGTGGGCACCCTCGCGGGTGACGACACTATTTTGATCATCGCGCGCGATGCGAAGAATGCGCTGGCCGTGGTCAAGAGGCTGCAGGCCTATGCGAATGAATAACCGTGTCTGACACCGTATGAATATTGTCCTTGCTTACTCGGGCGGCCTGCGATCGTCGGTCGCCATTCCGTGGCTGGTCGAGCGCGGCGATGCCGTCATTGCCCTAACGGTAGACCTCGGACAGTCGGGGGATCTCATCGCGGTGAGGGACCGCGCCACGTCGGCGGGCGCCATTCGCAGCCACGTGCTCGACGCCCGCGAGGAATTCGTCCGTGACTTCGTGCTCCCGACGCTGAAAGCCGACGCGTTATCGGATGGGCGCTACCCGATGGCGACCGCCCTCGGCCGCCCCATGATCGCGAAGAAGCTCGTCGAGATCGCCCGTCTCGAAAACGCCACCATCGTCGCGCACGGCTGCTCGGGCGGCGATCGCGTTCGCCTCAGCAATCCGCTGCGGGCGCTCGATCCGTTGCTGAGCGAGCTGGCCTTCGTGGATATGTGGGGCCTGACCGACTCTGCGATTGCCAGTTACGCCGAACGGCTCGGCATTTCCTCGGCCGGGCTGACCGAGGGGCGGGTGGACGACAACCTCTGGGGCCGCACAGTCGGGCGGCGCGGTGACGATGCGTCGGAGGAGGCGCCGGAGACGCTGTTCAAGCTGACCCGGCCGCTCGCGCAGACGCCGGCGCAGCCGGCCACCGTCGCGATTTCGTTCGAGCGCGGCGTGCCGACCGGAATTAACGGCGTCACGATGCCGTTCGTCGAGCTGATCGAGAGCCTCGCGACGATCGCCGGTGAGCACGGCTGCGGCCGCCTCGAGCGCGTCAAGCACCACCGCGACGGGACGCGCTCGCGCGCGTTCTACGAGGCGCCTGCGGCCGTCGTGCTGCACCTGGCGCACTCCGAGCTCGAGCGCTTCGTCTCGAGCGATCCCGGCGACCGGTTCTTGCGCACGTTGTCCGACACCTATGCCGTCGCGATCGCGCGCGGCGAGTGGCTCGGTCGCTTCCGAACAGCGCTCGACGCCGCGGCCGAAGCCATGCAGGCGGGCGTCACCGGTACGGTGCGCATCCGGTTGTTCAAGGGTGATTGCCGGGTCGTGGGCAGAAGCGCTACCCCGTAACTCTCAACTCTGAACTCTGAACTCTTAACTCTTAACTCTAAATGTCACAGCACCTATGGTCTGGTCGTTTTGATTCCGCCCCCGATCCGGCGGCATTCGATTTCGGCGTGTCGTTCCCGTTCGACCGCCGGCTCTTCGAAGACGATGTCGCCGGCAGCCTCGCGTGGGCCGCGGCGCTCGAACGCGCCGGAGTACTGGACGCTGCAGATGCCACGGCGATTGCCGGTGCGCTAACCGCGATCCTCGAACAGGGCCGGAAGGATCCGGCGTGGGTCAACGGCGACGACGAGGACGTGCACAGTTTTGTCGAGCGGCAGCTCGTTGCTCGCATCGGCGATGCCGGACGCCGCCTGCACACCGGCCGTTCACGCAACGAGCAAGTGTCGGTGGATTTGCGGCTCTACCTGCGCCGCCGAATTCCGCTCCTGCAAAAACGGCTGCGCGCGGCCATCGCCGCATTTGCGGATCAAGCCGAACGGGCCGGCGATGCGCTGATGCCGTCGTACACGCACATGCGGCGCGCCATGCCCGTGCTGGTGTCGCACTTTCTATTGAGCCACGCCGCGGCGCTGCGCCGCGATCACGATCGTCTCGAGCGCGCGCGCCACGAGGCCGACGCGCTGCCGCTTGGCTCGGGCGCGATTGCCGGCACCGGCTATCCGATTGATACCGCCGCCCTCGCAACGGCGCTAGGGTTCTCGCGCGTGGTCGCCAACAGCATGGACGCCTCGTCGGATCGCGACTTTGCCGTGAGCTTTCTGCACGCCGTCTCGTTGTGCATGGTGCACCTGTCGCGAATCGCGGAAGACTTCATCCTGATGACCGGCGAGGAATTCTCGTTCTTCGAGCTCGCCGATTCGTCGGCCACCGGCAGCAGCATGATGCCGCAGAAGAAAAACCCGGATCCGCTCGAGCTCGTGCGGGGCAAGGCGGGCCGCGCGATCGGACACCTCACCGGTTTCCTGGTCACCATGAAGGGGCTGCCAACCGGGTACAACAAGGATCTGCAGGAAGACAAGGAGCCGCTCTTCGACGCCGAAGACACGCTCGCGGTTTCACTGGACGCGACGGCCGCGGTGATCGGCAAGCTCACGCTGCATCACGAACGCGCGGCGCGCGCCGCGTCGGGCCTGCTGCTGGCCACGGACGTGGCCGATTATCTCGTGGCGCGCGGCATGCCGTTCCGGCAGGCCCATGAAGTCGTCGGCGCGCTGGTGCGACGGCTGCTCGCCGAGGGGCGCGACTTCGAAACCTTGTCGCTTGCCGAATGGCGGGAATCGAGCGAGTTGTTTGCCGACGACGTCAAGGTGAAGGTTACGGCCGCCGCGTCGGTCCGGGCGCGCACGACGCCGCAATCTACCCATCCGGAAGCGGTGGGGGCCGCTTTGGCCGAAACCCGGACTTGGCTTGCCGCCGGAGCGTCCCTTTGATATATTCGGTTTGCCCTGCGCTTTCCGGTCTACCGACCGACCAGGCGCTTCCCGCCCTCTACATGAATCTTCGGGCCGTTTATTTGAACGCTTGCGGCCCATGGACTGTAGCTCGACGTTAGTGACGACTGTTTCCGGCTCGGCCGTGGCGGGCGGTTTAGCGGCGAGCAGGGCGAAATCGCTTTCGGCCGCTCCGTTGTCGCAGTCGATGTACCACAGGCGTGGATTAGTCCCGTTGTTGGAGTTCTCAGCGAGTCTCAGCTAGCCGCTGATTTTTTGGGGAGTTGCATGCAAGACCGCCGGTTCCGGCCGGGTGACGTGCTGGACGATTACTGTCCACGCGAGCGCCGCATTACCGACCATGCCATCGTGGCGATGATCGACGACGACATCAGACGCACGCGTTGTGGAAGCTGCGACGCCGAGCACGAATACAAAGAGGCGAAGGTGCCCACGCGTCGTAAGACGCAGCCGCCGGCACTCTTCACCCAGGTGCTCGACGGCCTGCAAGCGCCGGGTGGCCGGCTGCATTCGCCGCAGGCCGCTGCCACCGCGACGGCGCCGCCGGACGAAGCGCCGTCCGCCTCGCCTCCCCCGCCGCCGCTTGAGATGCCGCCGGCATTCGCCTCCGAAATACCCCTCACCGAAACCGAACCGCCTCTGGAAGAGGATCGCGAAGAAGGCCCGGTTCGCCGCCCTCTGATCCGCGCCCAGTTCCCCAAAATCGACGGCGCCACGCCGGCACCGCGGGCGATGCCGGAATTCACCCTTCAAACGCTCAACAATCGCCGCAACAACGGCGGACAGCGTCACGCCGCGGGTGGCCAGGGCAAGTTCCGGCGCCGGCGTCCCGCGGGCGGCGGCATGGACAACAACATCGGCCCGATGCGTTTCCGCGATCCGCACGCGCAGGGTCAGAATGACGGGCGCGCCAACGGCGCACCCCAGGGACAGGGCGGCGGACGCCGCAGGCGCGGCGGCAAGAAAAACCGCTGATGGCGGATTTTACGGGGAAGGTTGGCCTGATTGTCGGCGTCGCGAACCATCGCTCGCTGGCCTGGGCCATCGCGCAAGCCACCTCGAAGGCGGGCGCCACTCTCGTCCTCACTTACCAGGGCCGCTTTGAAGAGCATGTCGGCGACCTTGCCGCCACGCTGACCCCGGCGCCGCTGGTCCTGCCGCTCGACGTCACCAACGATCAGCAAATCGACGCGGTCTACGCGAAGATCAAGGAACAGCACGGCGGCCTCGACTTCGTCGTGCATGGCGCTGCGTTCGCGCCCCGCGAAGAAATCACCGGGCGGTTCGTGAACACCTCGCGCGACGGTTTCAAGCAGGCGCTCGACATCAGTGCGTATTCGATGATCGCGCTGGCGCGCGGCGCGCAGCCGTTGATGGCGGCGCGCGGCGGCGGCAGTGTCCTCACGCTGACCTTCCTTGGCAGCGATCGCGTGTTCCCGAACTACAACGTGATGGGCGTGGCCAAGGCCGCCCTCGAGTCGTCCGTGCGCTACCTGGCGGCCGATCTCGGCCCCGAGAACATTCGCGTCAATGCCATATCTGCGGGACCGGTGAAGACGCTGGCGGCCGCCGGCATCGGCGGTTTTTCGACGATTATCGGCGTGGTGCGCGAGAAAGCGCCGCTGCGCCGCGCGATCGAATCGTCCGAAGTCGGCGACGCGGCGGCGTTCCTGTTGAGCGACGCGGGCCGGGGCATCACCGGCGAAGTGTTGATGGTCGACGCCGGTTTTCACGTGTTAGGAATGTGACGGATCAATACTGCTCCGTAAGAATCCTCTCGGCCGGCACGCCAATCTTCTCCAGCCAGTCCTTCGCATCGGCCACCATCCGCGGCGGTCCGCAGATCAGGCAACGCGCGTCGCGTGATGGCAGCGTGTCCTCGATCAGCGCATGATCGATCCGGCCTCGCCGCCCGGGCCAGGCGCCGCCCTCATCGCGTGTGACCGTGAAATGGATGGTGATGCGCCCGGCCTGTTCCAACGCATCCAGCTCGGTTCGAAACGCAAACTCGTCCGCCGATCTCGCCGAATAGATCACGTGAATAACCTGAGCCTGCCTCGCCGACCTGTCCGTCGGAGCCTTGGCGGAGGTGGAAGCCGAGGCGAACGGGGCGGCGAAGGCGGGCATCAGCCGGTCCATCAAGATCGATCGCAGCGGGGCAATGCCGGTGCCGCCCGCAAGGAACAGTAGCGGCTCCTCCGACTCGCCGGCCGGCAGCCCAAACGTGCCGAACGGGCCTTCGACATCGACTTGCGTGCCCGGCGTGGCGCGCTCCAGGTGCGGGTCGAGCGCGCTGTCGTCGATCTGAATCAGCAGCTGCATGACGCCGGTCCTGGTAACTTCCCACGGCGCGGAGGCAATCGAATACGGCTTGCGCAGCGGCGATCCGTTGAGCCCGACCATCACGGCTTGCCCGGCACTGAACGGGAACGCCGCATCGCCCAGATCGAGACTGATGCCGCGGGCGCGGCGTGTCGCGAAGACGACCTCGCGGACCGGGAGGGTGATCACGCCGGTGATCGTAGCAGGAGGCCAGAGGAACAAAACAGCAGGTCAGAAGATCAGAAGAGAATATTTCTCCTGACCTCCTCCTGTTGGTTTCGCTCTTGGTCTTCTGTTAGAGAACCCCGAAGCCTGCGCGCTGGATGTCGATCTCGGTGATCTCTTGGGGCGCCGCCGTCAGCGGCACGGACACGGCCGGCACGCCGTCGGTGCCCGTGGCCGCCGGCTGCACTTGCAGGCGCTGCTTGCGCCGCGCCTTGTCGCGATACATGCGGCTGTCGGCCGTCGCCAGCAGCGCCTCGTAGGTGTCGCCGTCCTGCGGGTAGATCGCCGCGCCGACGCTGATGGCGAGCGGCAGCCGGCGCCCGGGCCGGGCTTCGAACAGCACTTCGTCAACCGTGCGCTGCAGCTCGAGCCGCTTGCGGTCGGCTTCTTCGGCGCCACAGCCCGAGAGCACGACGATGAACTCGTCGCCGGCGTAGCGGACGCAGATGTCGTACGGGCGGATCGCCGAGCGCAACACGGTCGCGACCTCGCGCAGCGCCTTGTCGCCGACGTGGTGGCCGTGGTTGTCGTTGATTTCCTTGAAGCTGTCGAGGTCCATCACGAGCAGCGCCACTTCGCCCTTGAGCCGCTCGGCTCGCGCGAGCGCGCGCGTGAGGTGCATGAACATGAAGCGCGTGTTGGGCAGGCCGGTCAGCGGGTCGGTCAGCGAATCCTCCTGGGTCTGCTCGAACACGATGGAATTGTGGATCACGGCGGACGCCTGTTCGCTCACCCGATCGAGCAGGCGGCGGTGATCGTCGGTGTAGAAATCGGGCTGCAGCGAATATACCGCCAGCGTGCCGATGAACCGATCGCTGAACACGAGCGGCGCGACCAGTGCCGACTTGAGCGTGGTGGCGTTGTTGGTGATGCCGGCGGCCTCGAACTCGGCGCTCGGCCGCGCGTTGACGAGCGGACGCCGGTTGCGCGCGACCCAGCCGGCCAGCCCCTGCCCGCCGCGCACGGTCATGGTTCCGATGACGTCGGCCTCGGTGCCCGTGGCGAAGCGGCAGGTGAGGGTCTCGACCTCCTCGTTGAAGAGGAACAGCGCGCAAGACGAGAACGGCACGAGGTTCGACAGCTTGGATGAAATGAGCGCCATCGTGTCCGAGACGCCGAGGCTGGTGCCCATCGTCTGGGCGATCTCGTAGAGCGCGTAGATTTCGCGATGGGCGAGCGCGATGTCTTCGAACACCGTGCTGCCCTTGCTGTTTTCGGGCTGGAACCCCACCGCGGGCCGGCCGAGGTCCGAGGTCGACTCGAGCGAGAGCCGCCGCGGCGTGGCGTGGTCGATGGTCTCGGCGGCGGCGGCCATCTCCGGCATCATCTTGACGAACAGCGCCACCACCGTCGGGTCGAGCGCGCGGCCGGCTTCCTGCTGTAACAGCGCCACCGCGGCGTCGAAAGTCATCGCCTTGTGGTACGGGCGGTCCGAGGTGAGCGCGTCGAAGTAATCGACCACCGACAGAATGCGCGCGCCGAGCGGAATCTCCTCGGCCTTCAAGCCTTGCGGATAGCCCTTGCCGTCCCAGCGCTCGTGGTGGCTGAGGATCAGCGGCGCCACCGGATAGGGGAACGGCACGGCGCTGATGATCTCGGCGCCGACCTGC
>JANOZI010000210.1:0-3707 GCA_031429375.1 Acidobacteriota bacterium
AGCTCGAACGACACGAACAGTCGGGACTCGTTTACACTCACCGTCGGGCGGGTCATCGCGATCATCACAGCCTCCTCACAGGTTTAAGCACCCTTGGGGAGCTTAATCGTGAGGCCCGCTCATAGTCTCTCTGTGGCCCGTACGTGACTCGCGCTGGTTAGCAAACCAATCTCTTCCCACACCGTCTAAGGGGAAGATGACATCTCCGCCTCTGCTCCTGGTCCAGGGCACCCTGGATTTGCTGGTTCTCCGAACCCTGGCGGCCGGGTCGCTCCACGGCTACGGGATCGCCGCGGCGGTGCGCGACCGGACCGGCGGCGACTTGAAAATCGAGGACGCCGCCCTCTACCAGGCGCTCCATCGCCTCGATCGGCAAGGCCTGGTCGACGCCGAATGGGCAGCGTCCGAGAACAACCGCCGCGCCCGCTACTACACCCTCACGCCCAATGGGCGGAAGCGGCTGCGTGAAGAAACCGCGAACTGGCGGCGCTACTCACGCGCCGTCGAAGCCGTCCTGCAAGGCACATGACCCGCCGCCGCTTTTGGTACCTCCGCCGCAAGCCGCGCACGGTCGCGTCCGAAGTCGACGAGGAACTGAGCCTGCACCTGGAAATGCGGGTGCAGGAGCTGCAGTCGCAGGGAATGGCCGCCGGCGAGGCGCGGCGCGAAGCGCTGCGGCAGTTCGGCGACCTGGAACGTACGCGGCAGTACTGCCGCCGCCAGGATGAACAGAAGGAGTCAGAGATGCAACGCTCGCTGTTGTTCCAGGATTTCGTGCAGGATGTCAGGATCTGCTTGCGGAGCCTGCTGCGCGCTCCGGTGCTCACGCTGACCATCGTTGCGACCGTCGGACTCGGCATCGGCGCGACCACCGCGATCTTCAGCGCCATCAGCGCGGCGCTGCTGCGGCCGCTGCCCTATGCCCAACCCGAAAACCTCGTGCGCATTTACACCGACACGCCGCCCTTCAAGTTCCGGTTCTCGGTGGTGGACTACCAGGCATTTACCGAGCAGCAGCGCCGTTTCGAACGCCATGCAACCTACACCGATCGCGCGGTCAGCTTCATCAACCGCGACACCGCTGAATTGCTCCGGACTCGGGTGGTGTCGTGGGGGTTCTTCTCCGTGCTCGGCATTCAGCCGGCGATCGGCAGGGACTTCAACGAACAGGACGGCAAGCCCGGAACTCCACAAGTGGCGATTGCCGGCTACACGTTCTGGCGTGAGCGGCTGGGCGGCCGTGCCGACGCCGTGGGCAAGCCGGTCCGCCTCGATGGCGCCGATTACACCCTGATCGGCGTCATGCCTCCAGCCTCGGGACCACTCGATCGGCGTTTCGACCTGTTCCTGATTCAGCAGTTCACGCCCCCGCAGCGCAAGGGGCCCTTCTTCTACTCGGTGATTGCGAGGCTGCCTTCAGGCGCCGATCGCGCCCTGGCGACAAGCGAGCTTCATGCGATCAACCGGGCGCTGTTGCCAATCTGGAAGGCGTCGTATCAGGACGACAAGTCGACGTGGAACATGGAGGACCTCAAGACCAACCTGGTTGGCGATGTCGGCACGCTGGCCGGACTCGCGCTGGCCGCGGTCGGCCTGGTGTGGCTGATTGCCTGCGCGAATGCCTCGAACCTGTTGATCGCGCGCCTGACCTGCCGCCGGCGGGAACTCGCTGTCCGCGCCGCGCTCGGCGCTACGCGCGGACGCGTCTTGCGTTACCTGCTGGTCGAGAGCGCGGTGCTGGCCGCCGGCGCAGTGGCGCTTGGCGTTACCGTGGCGTGGGCCGGCATGCGGTTGTTGCAGGGGCAGGGCGCCACGTATTTTCCGCGCACGCAGGAGATCCGCTTCGATGGCCCGCTCATCTGGATGGTGGCCGGCCTCGCGGTTTCGAGCGCCCTGATCTTCGGCCTCGTTCCCGCGCTGCACGCCACCCGCGGATCGGTAGATGCTTCACTGCGATCCGGGCGAACCGTGGCCGGCGGTGCCGGCGTCCGCCGCGTTCGGCGCAGTCTGGTCGCGGCGCAGTTCGCGATCGCGACGCCGTTATTGATCGTCGCCGCCCTGCTCATCACGAGTCTCGAGCGCCTGCGGCAGGTTGACCTTGGATTCGAAGCGGCACGATTGCTGACCGGCTCGATCCGGTTGCCGGGCGCGCTCTACCGGGACGACGCGCGCGTCAACGCGTTCTGGGAGGAGTTGCAACGCCGAGCGGAGGCGCTGCCCGGTGTAGCCGCAGTGGCGTTCTCTGACGGACTGCCCCCCAACACCGCGGGCCAACACAATAACTTCGATCTCGAGCAGTACCCGACGCCGTCCGGCGAATCGCAGCCCGTGACGCCATGGGTGGCAGTGACGCCCGCGTACGTGCGTACAGTCGGCTTGACGCTCGTGGAAGGCCGCTTGCTCGACGAGCGCGATCCAGAACGCAGCGCCGCAGCGGAAGCGCTGTTGTCCGTAATGGTCGATCGCGCGTGGGCCCGGCGTTTCTTTCCAAACGAGAGTGCCGTGGGCAAGCGGTTACGCGAAGGTGGCTGCACTACGTGTCCGTGGACCACGGTGGTCGGCGTAGTCAGCGATGTGAAGTACGACGGCATCTCTCAACCCAACACCGGCACCGTGTACTGGCCGCTGAGTGGATCGCCGGCGCGGTTCCTCCTCGTGAGGACCCAGGGCGATCCGCTCACCATCGCCTCGTCCTTGCAACAAGCGGTGCGCGAGATCGAACCGGCCGCGCCGTTGTCGAGTGTCGCCACTATGTCGGCGCTCGTCGATCAATCCCTGGCGCGTCCGCAATCGCTGTCGATGCTCGTCACCGTCTTTGCGGCGGTGGCCCTGCTGTTGTCGGTGATCGGCATCTACGGCGTGATGGGCTATTACGTGCAGCAGCACTTGCGAGAGATCAGCATTCGCATGGCCCTGGGCGGCAGCCAGGCCGACGTCGCGCGCCTGGTCCTCGGCCAGGGCATGACGGTCGTCGGCATCGGCATTGTCGCGGGCATCGCGGTTGCGCTGGGAGCCACGCGATTGATGTCGAGCCTGCTGTTCAACGTCGGCGCCACCGATCTGCGCGCCTACACGAGCGCCGGCATGGTGTTGTTCGCCGTCGCGCTGGTGGCGTGCGCGGTGCCCGCCTACCGAGCGATGCGCCTGCAGCCCGCAGAGGTGCTGCGCAGCGAATAGACATGACCGACGGGATGGCAACTCTTGTGGGATCGAACTTCTTGACGGGATCACGCTAAGCACGATCGGAGTAACCAGCATCTTCCTGCCCGAATGCTGCTTAGCAAGATCCCGGCAAGAAGTGCTATCCCGTCAAGGATCACCTTCCGGTCAGGTATCACCTTCCGGTCAGGTATCATTGATGATCGATGAAATACGCATGCCTGGTGTATCTGGAAGAGGAAAAGCTCCACGCCGTGCCCGATCGCGAGTGCATGAACTGCGGCGACGCGTTCAGGAAAAGTGGCGTCATGGTCGCTGCCGAAGCGCTGCAGCCGGTGACGGAAGCGAAGACCGTGCGGATCCGCAACGGCAAGATGTCGATCACCGACGGACCCTTCACCGAGACGAAAGAGCAGCTGGCCGGTTTTTACCTGCTCGAGGCCAAAGACCTGGACGAGGCGATCGCCATGGCGGCCAAGATCCCGCCCGCGCGCGAGGGCAGCATCGAAATCCGGCCGGTCCGGGAGCTGGAGCCCTGAGAATTTGTG
>JANOZI010000211.1:0-8197 GCA_031429375.1 Acidobacteriota bacterium
CGGCATGAACCTGACGACGAAGTACGTGGCGGAGGCCGGCCTCACGCAAGCCGGCGTCGGCCAGAGCCTCGCGGAAGCGCGCGAAGCGAAGTTCCTCGAAACGCCCAAGGGACGCGTCGCGCTGATCTCCGTCGCCTCCACTTTCCCCGACAGCTCTCGCGCCGGCCGCACCCGTGGCGACATGCCGGCCCGCCCCGGCCTCAACCCGCTGCGCTTTACGACCACGACCACCATCACCGCGGATCACATGACGGCGCTGCGCGCCATGGCGGCGGCGACGACCGGACGCCCGGCGGGCACGGGAGACACCTTCAACTATCTCGGCAACCGTTTTGTGGTGGGCGCGACGCCCGGCGTGAGCACCGCTCCGCTCAAGGAAGATCTCGACGAGATCGCGGCGGTCGTGAAGAATGCCGCGGGCCTCGCCGACTACACCATCGTCACCATTCACGCCCACGAAGGCGGCAAGGATCGCTACCTGCCGGCCGACTTTCTCGTCACCTTTGCGCGCGCGATGGTCGATGCCGGTGCCGACATGTTCGTGGGTCACGGCCCGCACGTGCTGCGCGGCATCGAGATCTACAAGGGCAAGCCGATCATGTACAGCCTCGGCGATTTCATCTTCCAGAACGAAACGCTGCTGCGCTTGCCCAGCGAAAACTACGAGCCGCTCAACCTCGGACCGACGGCGCACGTCAACGATTTCAACGACGCGCGCTACGACTTCGACAAGAGCGGCTTCCCGGCCGATCCGCCGATTTGGGAAGCCGTCGTTGCCATGCCGCGGTATCGCGGTAAACAGCTGGTCGAGATCGCGCTGCATCCGATCACGCTCGGCTATGGCAAGTCGCGCGCGGTGCGGGGCCGGCCGCTGTTTGCCGACGGGCCGCTGGGCCAGAAGATTCTCGGCGATGTCGTGAGGCTGTCAGCGGCGATGGGCACGAGAGTCACTATCCGCAACGGCATTGGATATGTCGATTTGGTCTCGTCAGCACCGAGCCAGCAGTAAGCCAGGGAGTCGGAACAATGGGATTGATGTCCATGGCACGCGTCGTTCGACGCACCGCCGCGATCGCGTGCGTGCTCGCGGTCTTCGCGGCACGCGCGCAGGCGCAGAACCTCACCTCCGCCGGCATCGACGGCGTCGTCTCCGATGACTCCGGCGCGGCGCTTCCCGGCGTCGCCGTGACCGCGTCGAGCCCGGCGCTGCAGGTCCAGCAGGTCTCGACGGTCACCGACGGCCAGGGGCGGTATCGCTTCATCGACCTGCCGCGCGGCACCTACGCGCTCAAGTTCGAGCTCGCCGGTTTTGATCCGCTGGTGCGGCAGGGCCTCGAGCTCACCGCCGGCTTTTCCGCCCGCATCAACACGACGCTGAAAGTCGGCACGCTCAACGAGACGGTGACCGTCAGCGGGGCCAGTCCGGTGATCGATGTCACCTCGACCGGCGGCGGCCAGAACGTGCCGACGGACTTGATCTCGTTCGGGCTCCCCGGCCTGAAGCAGATGGCCGACATCGTGCAGATGTCGCCGGGCCTGACCGCGACCGACGGGTTCAAGCCGGGGGCGATCGGCCTCAACGCGCGCATCCGCTTCAATACCTACGGGATCAACAGCGGCAACACCAACGTCACCGTGATGGTGGACGGGTTCAAGATCATCGCGAACTCGGTGCCGGACCTGGCCAACACCGAAGAAGTGGACGTCAAGACCTACGGCAACGGCGCCGAAGTGAAAGAGGCCGGCGCCATGATCAACATGGTGACGAAGTCGGGCGGCAACGACTTCCACGGCCGCTATAGCGAAGCCTACATGCGGCAGCCGTCGCAGAACATCTCGCCCGCGCTCGAAGCGCGCGGCTTGAAAGTGGGTACGTCGCTGCAGTACTTCAATGACGCCAGCGGCGACCTCGGCGGCCGCATCGTGCGGGACAAGGTGTGGTTCTACGGGTCGTACCGCGATCGCCGCAACCAGACGACGCGTCCCGGCCTGGTGCTCGATCCGGGCCCCGACGGCATCTACCTCACGGGCGACGAGCCGGCCGCGTTGCCGACCTCGACTTTGATCAATCCGACCATCAAAGCCCAGTATCAGATCGCGCCGAAGTTCCAGATCGTCGCGGATTACGCGCGCGAGGTCACCAAGAGCGAGGCCGACTCGCAGAACACGCCGTTCGGCGCGCAGCCGACCAATGCGCCCGACTTCACGCACCTGGCGTTCGAAGCGACCCAGGTGTTCAAGTGGGTGCCGACGCGGTGGAAGACGGAGCTGAAGGGCACGCCGAGCGACCGGTTGTTCTTCGACCTGCAGTTCGGCCGCTCGACGTACCTGCTCAACTACTCGCAGCAGCCGGCCTGCGGCACTACGCCCGGCACCTACAACCGCAACACGCTGATGATCACCGGCTGCGGCATTCAGCGTGAAAGCGATTTCACGATGTGGGTGGCCGATGCGAGCGCCACCTACGTCCCGGCCGGCTTTCTCGGCGGCGACCACCAGTTCAAGTTCGGCTACCAGACTTCGCTGCGCGACATCACCGGCAACTCACGCGTCACCGGCAGCGGCAACTACCACCTGATGTACGACACCGTCAACGGCGTGCCGAACACGCCGGTGCAGCTCGAAACCACCAACGCGCCGGTCGAGCCCGACAACTGGGACAACGTGTATTCCGGCTACATCACCGACCAATGGCAAGTGGGCCGGCGCCTCACCTTCAACCTTGGCGTGCGTGTCGACTTCCAGCATTCCTACGTGCCGGAGCAGACCCGTCCCGAAGGGCCGTTTGCGGCAGCCGCCACCTTCCCGCGCGTGGAGGTCGGCAAATGGAACCGCTTCGGGCCGCGCGCGGCGCTCGCATGGGACGTGACCGGCCAGGGCAGGACGGTGATGAAGGCGACCTACGGCCGTTTCAACTCCGAGGCGGCGATTGGCGCGAACTACAACCAGTACACGACGTTCCAGACGGTGTATCGCTGGAGCGATCCGAACCGCAATGGCCGCTACGACCGGGGCGAAGTCAATCTCGACACCAACGGCCCCGACTTCATCAGCACGACGAGCGCGGCCAACAACAAGGTCAACACCGAGTTGCGGCTGTCGAACATCAACGAAGTGACGGCGTCGCTCGAGCACCAGCTCGCGCCCAATCTCGCCGTGCGCGGGCTCTACGTCCTGAAACACGAAGGCAACGCCTATAACACGATTAATGTGCTGCGTCCCTACAGCGCATTCAATCTTCCGATCACGCGCACCGATCCCGGCCCCGACGGCGTGCTCAGCACCGCCGACGACGGCGGCCAGGTGACCATTTACGACTACGACGCCGCGTTTCGCGGCAGCAACTTCGTGGGCAACCAGGAGGTGAACCGTCCCGGCGGGCGCACCGATTACTACAACTCGTACGAAGCCTCGCTCACGCGTCGCCTGACCAATAGCTGGTCGATGCTCGCGGCCTACACCGCCACGAAGTATCACCGCTGGATTGTCGGCATCCCCCAGAGCCCGAACGACGACTACTTCGATCTCGACAACCAGTGGCGCTGGGCCTTCAAGCTGAACGGCAATTACAACTTCCCGAAAGACTTCTCGATCGGCACCATTGTCGAAGTGAGGAACGGCCTGCTGGGCCAGCGCACGTATGTCTTCCGCGCCACCGACCCGAGCGGCGCGCCGCTGCGGCAACTGGCGTCGGCGACCATCCGTCTCGAGCCGTTTGGCTCGCAGCGCGAAGACGCGCAGACGACGTTCAACGCGCGGGTGTCCAAGCGCATCAACCTGCCGAAAGGGTTCTTGAACGTGAGCTTCGACGTGTTGAACGTGCTCAACGTCAACGCGATTACGGCCGCGACCTACGTGTCGGGCCCGAGCTTCGGGCGCGTGACGGACATTCTGCCGCCGCGCACCATCAAGTTCGGCGTCGTCTACTACTTCTAATCAACCCGCGACTGTTTGAGGCGGGCACCGTTGCGGCCATCAGTGTTCCTCTCCGCACCATTCTATTGTGCGACTGCCGTGTTGCCCGGGTGCGTGCTCAGCCCGTCGCGGCGAGTTGCGCGACGGAATAGGACCGCGGCGGCAGCTTGAACGTCATGCGGGCGCCGGCTGCCGGCGCCTCGAGACGCTGGGGCGCCACCCGCCGCGGTTGCTCGAAAGTGTTGAAGGCCTTCAGGTCAGGTCCCGTCAGCGTCTCGCAGGCGAGGACGCGCGTGGGCGTGACATCGCGCCAATCCAGCGTCAGCTCCCGTTCACCATCGAGGTCCCGGTTCAGCATCAGCAGCCACGCCTGCGCGTTCTGCGAGTCGAGCGTCGCGACGACGTCGACGAAGGGTACCTGATCGTTGCGCGCGAAATCAGGCTGCAGGCCAGCGGCGCGAATGGGATAGGTTTCCGCGTCGACCCGGAGATCGAGGACGCGACCCCGCGCGGCGCGCAACGCCCATGCGTAGGGAAACCACGTGCTCTGCCGAAGCACGCCGGTATCGCTCGTGACGATCGGCGCGATGACATTCACCAGCTGCGCCAGGCAGCCGACGCGGACGCGGTCGGCGTTACGCAGCAGCGTGTTGACGAACCCGCCCACCAGCAGCGCGTCTTCGAGGTTGTAGACCTCCTCGAGCAGCTTCGGGGCGAACTGGCGTCGCCCGTTCACCGCGTCGCCGCTGCGCGCGCGGTACCAGACGTTCCACTCGTCAAACGACAGCCAGAGACGCTTGCTCGATCGCCGAAGGCCCTGCACGTAGTCGCAGACCGCCGCGACCTCGCGGATCTGGCGATCCATGTCGAGGTTCATCGCCAGGTACCTCGCGGTGCTGTTGCCGGTCAGCGCTGGCGTGTTGCCGTAGTAGGCATGCAGTGAGATGCCGTCCACCTGGTCGAAGCACTCCTCGAGGACTTCGCGATCCCAAACCAGGTACTGCGGCATGGCGGTGCCGCTCGAACCGCAGGCGATGAGCTGCAAGTTGCGATCGATCGTGCGCATCTGCTGCGCCGCGTCACGCGCCTTGCGACCATACTCGCGCGACTGCATCTGCCCGATCTGCCACGGTCCGTCCATTTCGTTACCCAGGCACCAGTAGCGCACGTTGTGCGGGCCGTCATAGCCGTGCGATCGCCGCAGGTCGCTCCACTTCGTGCCGCGCTCGAGGTTGCAGTACTCGACGTACGCGACGGCCATTTCCGCGGTGCCGGTGCCGAAATTCATACCCAACAAGGGCTCGGCGCCGACCAGCCGGCACCAGTCGACGAAGTCATTGGTGCCGTACTGGTTGGTTTCGATCGAATTCCACGCCCGTTCGAGCACGCTCGGGCGCTGCGCCTTCGGGCCGACGCCGTCCAACCAGTTGTAGCCAGAAACGAAGTTGCCGCCCGGATAACGAATGATCGGGACGCCGAGCTCCTTCACTTCGCGAACGACGTCCGTGCGGAAGCCGCTGGCGTCGGCAAGCGGCGAGCCCGGCTGATAGACCCCGGTGTACACAGCCCGTCCGAGATGTTCCAGGAAGGCGCCGAGCACCCGGCGATCGAGGTCTGCGCCTACGCGCGGCTGCTGAATTAAACCGCGCGCCGGACCGCGGGCGCCTTGCGCATAGCCGATGGCGTCCAGCCAGGACGCCGTCGCGAGCATCGCGCCGGCCTTGCCCAGCCCCTCCAGAAAACGGCGACGGCTCGATGGAGTCACGATCGGCCTCGTAGGGTGTTGATGCGGGTGGTTAAGTAGCCGTCCTCGACGTATGCTCCGTACCGGAGCTCACCATTGACGACCGATCCTTTACTGCAAATGTCGGCAATCTCCAAGCGGTTTCCAGGACGGCATGAACTGATGCGAACACTCTTGCTTGCCGTCCTCGCCGTCGCCATCTCCTCACTCTGGCCGGTGCAGCCCGCCGCGCAGCAGCAGGCGCCGAAGGACTCGCTATCCAGCCGCATCGTCCACACCGACCCGACCACCTTCCGCCAATCGCTGGCCGTGCACGGCGGCGCCGGCAGCATGGCGTTCGCATCGCTGCTCACTCGCGGGGCGGTGACCCCGGAGTTCAACTTCCTGCATCGCGGCGTGATCCCGCCGGGGGCCGGCATCGGCCACCACTTTCACAACACCGTTGAAGAGATGTTCGTCATCCTCGACGGAGAAGCGCAGTTCACCGTTGACGGGCGCACCGCCACGGTCAAAGGGCCGGCCGGCGTTATCTGCCGCGCGGGGCATTCGCACGCGATCTACAACGCCGGTTCGACGCCGGTACAGTGGATGAATCTGAACGTGTCATTGCACCCCGGCGTCTACGATGCCTTCGACCTTGGCGACACGCGCGCCGGAGCCGTACTCGATCCCGTCCCGACGTTCATGACGATGCGGCTGGATCGCGCGCTCCTGAAACCGGCGGGCACAGGCAGCCGTGGTGCCGCGCCGGCATCGCCGACGAACGTTGTCTCACGCCGTGCGCTCGGTCCGTCGGTGTTCACGACGACGTGGGCCTACATCGATCACCTCATGATTCCCCGCGGTGCGTCGATATCCGAGGTGACTCACGAAGCGGTTGGCGAGGCCTATTACGTGCTCGCCGGCACCGGGACCGTCACCGTCAAAGGTGCACAGTCCGAGACCGCGCCGATTCGCGCCGGCGACGCGATTCCCATTCGGATTGGCGAATCGAGTCTGTTCGCGAATACGGGCACGGAGCCGCTCGAACTGTTCGTGATGGGCGTCGCGAGGGACATGACGGCCAAGACGCAGTTGTTATCGGGCGGCAACCAGCGTTGAGGAGGCTCTCATCGCGCTCCTCCTAGGTGGCCGCATCAGTCCTGCTCGAACATGTGTGCCTGATACGGAAAGCCGTTCATCGCCAGGCGACACGAGCGCAGGCCTTCTTTTCCGCCGTTGCTCGCCAGATGCCATGTCTGCCGCGGGACGTACACGACGTCCCCTTCCTGCGCCTCGAACTCCTGCAGCCCCTCGATGTTGTAGCGGATCGTGCCGAGCATGATCAGCCAGAACTCGCCACCTTCCTCGTGGTAGTGCCCCTTGTTGCCCGGCTGCGGCGGCTGGTAGCGTCCCATGATGATGTTCGCGAAGCTGCGATCGTCGGCGACGAACGCGCCGCCACGCTCCTCGCCGGCCACGACCTTGTTGAAGTCGACCACCGGCCGGTTCTGCGGGTCGAGTACGCCGCGGCCGCCGGTCACGCGCGTCTTGATGTACTCGAATCCGGGCAGCGGCGTGGGCGTTTCGTCCATCGGGTACAGCTTGCGTGCGCGTGCCACATTGCCTTCGAAACGCAGCGCCGGCTCGGTGCCGGTGTTCTCGATCTGATAGGCCGTGCGATACGGCACCTGGACCATCACGCCCTTGGTGGCGACGATCGACTCACGGCCCTCGATCGTGAAGCGCAGTGTGCCCGACTGCACGATCCACCACTCGCGGGTGTCGCCGTTCATGCGGCGCGGTGTCTTGCCGCCGGGCGCCATCGAGATCCACTGCGCGAACAGGCTCTCGTCGTCGACGATGGTCTCCGCCCAATCGGCCTGGCCTTTGTGTCGGGCCAGCACGTCGGCCAGCTTCGTATGTGGCCGGTGCACACCAGTCCACCCAGGCGACTTCGCCTTCGGCGACAGCACCATCAGCGGCGCTTCGCCAGGACCCTGCGCCGGCGGGCGCCCCGCCGCGCCGATCGGCGCCTGCGCGGCCGGCTGGGTGCCTGCCGCGGCGACAAGGGCCAGGAATGCGAGACAGGTCTGAAGCCGGCGCATGGCATACCTCCCGGAGGTTGGAAAAACCGTAGTGATCTCGCGGCGGATTATAGCCGCATGTGGCCGTCCTTGTAGACCTTGTCGATCGTGCGGATGAAGGTAGAATGACGCGGTCGACCATGCCGGCTCGCCTCACTCTCGCTTGGCTTCTCCTCCTGGGGTGCATCGCCACCCCGATGGGGGCGGCCGCGCCTGAAGCGCCTGATACGGCGCGCGCCTTCGCGCAAACCGTGCAGCCGTTCCTCAAGACGTACTGCGCGAGCTGTCACAGCGGCGCCAGGCCGGCCGCACAACTCGATCTGACGCAGTACGCGACGGTCGATGCCGTCGTCCAGGATTTTTCGCGCTGGAATCGCATTCTCTCGAGGCTCAGCGCCGGCGAGATGCCGCCGCGACAAGCCACCCAACCACCCGATCGCGCGCGGCAGCAGGTGATCGAGTGGATTCAAGC
>JANOZI010000212.1:0-3963 GCA_031429375.1 Acidobacteriota bacterium
CCTTCATCGTGCCGAACGTGATGATCTGCGACACGTTCTCGCGGCCGTACTTCGTCGTGACGTATTCGATCACTTCGCTGCGGCGGCGCTCGCAGAAGTCGACGTCGATATCCGGCAGCGAGACGCGTTCCGGATTGAGGAAGCGCTCGAAGATCAAGTCGTAGTGCAGCGGGTCGACGTCGGTGATGCGCAGCGCCCAGGCTACGAGGCTCCCCGCTGCCGAACCGCGGCCGGGGCCGACCGGAATGCCCTGCTCGCGCGCGTGACGGATGAAGTCCCAGACGATCATGAAGTACCCGGGGTACTCCATCTTCTTGATCATCGCGATTTCGTAGGCTAGCCGCTCGTCGTACTCGGCGATGGTGTGGCGCAGTTGATCGCTGGCGGCCAGCTGTCGGAGCCGCTCGAGGCGCACCGCGTAACCCTGGCGCACGACGTGCTCAAAGTAGTCGTTGAGCTCGTAGCCTTCCGGCACGGCGAAGTTCGGCAGGTGATTTTGCCCCTGCGGAATCGTGACGTTGCAGCGCTCGGCGATGAGCAGCGTGTTCTGCATCGCCTCCGGGTAATCGCCGAACACCTCCGCCATCTGGGCGGCCGTCTTCAGGAAGAACTGATCGCCGTGGTACTTGAGGCGGTTCTCGTCGTTGACCGATTTGCCGGTGCCGATGCACAGCAGGATGTCGTGCGGCTTGTGATCGCCGTGGCGCAGGTAATGCACGTCGTTGGTGGTGACGAGCGGCATGTTCAGGTCGCGCGCGATCGGCAGCAGCCCGGTGTTGACGATGCGCTGCTCGTCGATGCCCTGGAACTGCATTTCGAGAAAGAAATTGCCGGCGCCGAGAATGTCGCGATACACCGCCGCCGCGGCCATCGCCTTCTTCGCCTGCTCCGCCCGGATCTCGCAGGCGACCTCGCCCTTGAGGCAGCTGCTCAGGCCGATGAGGCCCTCGGCATGCTTCGCCAGAATGTCTTTGTCGATGCGCGGCTTGTAATAAAACCCCTCGGTATACCCCGACGACACCAGCTTGATCAGGTTCTTGAAGCCGACCTCGTTCTCGGCCAGCAGCACCAGGTGGTTGGCGGTTTCGCCCGGCGTGCCGCTCTTGTCGCGGCGATCGCCTGGCGCGACGTAGACCTCGCAACCCAGGATCGGATTGATGCCGCGCTTACGGGCCGCGTCGTGGAACACGACCGCCGAAAACATGTTGCCGTGCTCGGTGACCGCGAGCGCCGGCATCTTGAGCCGCTCGGCTTCGTCGAGCAGCTCTTCGATGCGGCAGGCGCCGTCGAGCAGCGAAAACTCGGTGTGCAGGTGGAGATGAACGAAATCTGTCATCGCCGCTGGATCATTCCCATTCAATCGTCGAAGGCGGTTTCGAGCTGATGTCGTAGACGACGCGGTTGATGCCGCGCACCTCGTTGACGATGCGCGTGGAGATGGCGGCCAGCAGATCGTGCGGCAGGCGCGCCCAGTCGGCGGTCATGCCGTCGAGGCTTTCGACGGCGCGCACCGCCACGGTGAACTCGTAGGTGCGGGCATCGCCCATCACGCCCACGCTCTGGATCGGCAGCAACACGGCGAAGCTCTGCCAGATTCGCTCGTACCAGCCGGCCTTGCGGACTTCGTCGGCGACGATCGCGTCGGCCTTCTGCAGCAGCGCGATGCGATCGCGGGTGATCTCGCCGAGGATGCGGACGGCCAGGCCCGGGCCGGGGAACGGCTGCCGCACCAGGAATTCCTTGTCGATGCCGAGGTCCTGTCCGACGCGCCGCACTTCGTCTTTGAAGAGCTCGCGCAGCGGCTCCACCAGCTTGAACGTCATGCCTTCCGGTAAGCCGCCGACGTTGTGATGGCTCTTGATCGTGGCCGAGGGGCCGCGCACCGACACCGACTCGATCACGTCCGGGTAGAGCGTGCCCTGCGCGAGGAAGTCGAAATCGCCGAGCTCGCGGGCCTTGTCGTTGAAGATGTCGATGAAGGTGGCGCCGATGATCTTTCGCTTCTTTTCCGGATCGGTCACGCCCGCCAGGCGTGTGAGGAACAGGTCACTCGCATCGACGGGATGGACCGGCAGCTGCAGCTTCTTGTAGCGCTCGACGACCTGCGCCGACTCGTTGTGCCGCAGCAGCCCGTTGTCGACGAAGATGCACTGCAGCCGATCGCCGATGGCGCGATGGATCAGCGTGGCCGCCACCGTCGAATCGACGCCGCCCGACAGGCCGCAGACGACGCGGCCGTCGCCGACGAGCGCCTTGATCCGCGACGTCGCCTCGTCGATGAACGACGCGATGGTCCAGTCGCCCGTGCATCCGCAGATGTCGAACGCGAAGTTGCGCAGCAGATCCTTGCCGCGATCGGTGTGCGCGACCTCCGGGTGGAACAGCAGCGCGTAATACCCGAGCTCGGGCGCTTCCATCACCGCGACCGGCGCGTTGTTGCTGGTGGCCGCCACCGCAAACCCGGGCGGCGCCGCGGCGACGAAGTCGCCGTGGCTGGCCCAGACGCGCAGCTCGTCCGGAAGGCCCTTCAGCATGCGCGACGCGACGCCCGCCTCGCGGCGCACGAGGGCGTGGCCGAACTCGCGATGCCCCGAGCGCGCCAGGCGCCCGCCCAGCATGTCGGTCATCAGCTGCATCCCGTAACAAATGCCCAGCGTCGGCACGCCGAGATCGAGCACGAGGCGATCGCAATGCGGCGCGCCTGCTTCATCGACACTGCTCGGCCCGCCCGACAGGATGATCCCAACCGGACGGCTCGCCTTGATTTGGGCGATCGAGGTATTGAAGGGAAGAATCTCGCAGTAGACCGACAACTCGCGCAGCCGCCGCGCGATCAGTTGGGTGAACTGCGAGCCAAAATCGAGGACGAGAATGGTTTGATGGGCCACGTCGGGTGCAGGTAAGAACGCTATTATAACTTTGGTGGCCGTCTTTCTTGCGATCGCTCTCGCATTTCAGCAGGCGGTCGTGGCGCCGCTCACCGCGCTCGACGCGCGCTGGGTCGTGACGTTCGACACGCCGCCGGTGGCGCCGGCCGGCTTCGATGCCTCAACCGCATACGTTCCGCTCAAAGGCGGCCAACTGGTGGCCGTGGATCTCGACAGCGGCAGTGTGCGCTGGCGGCTCGACGTGGCCACGGCGCTGGCGCCGGCAACCGGCGGCGGCATGGTGTTCACCACGTCGGGCACGACCATCGAGGCGCGCGACGCGAAAACCGGCGCCATCAAGTGGAGCGCTCCGCTGCCGGGCGGCGCCGCCGCGCCGTTGTACTGGGACACCGGATGGTTGCTGGCCTCGACGCCGTCCGGCGATCTCGCGGCGTTTCGCGCCGCCGATGGCACGCTGGTCTGGCGCCAGCCGCTTGGCGCGCCGCTGTCGACCGCGCCCGCGGCGGCCCTCGATCGGCTGTACGTGGCGCTGACCGACGGCCGGCTCGTGGCCGTCGCGCTGACGACCGGCGCGACGATCTGGAGCCAGCGCGTGACCGGACGGATCACGGCGCTGGTGGGGCTCGACGATCAGCTGGTCTTTGGCACCACCGGGAAATTCGTGGTGAGCGTCGATCTGTTGCATGGCCGCGAGCGCTGGCAGCGGCAGATCGGTGGCGACGTTGCCGGCCTGCCGGTGGCCGACGACAAGCGGATTTACTTCGCGTCGCGCGACAACGTGCTGCGCGCCGTCGATCGCCGCAGCGGCAACCTGCGCTGGCGGGCCACGTTGCCGTCGCGCCCCGCCGGCGGGCCGCTGCGCCTGCCCGACGCCGTGATGGTGCCGCTCGTGTCGAGCGAGATTTCGGGATTCGAGCCGGAGACCGGCACGGCGCTGACGCCGGTCAAGGCGGCCGGCGAGCTCGGCACGCAGCCGTTCATCAGGGCCGAGGCGCGCATGACCTCGCCGCGCCTGATCGCGGTGAGCCGCGACGGGCAGCTGCAAGCGTTCGGCGGCTCGAAACGCAGGCCGAAC
>JANOZI010000213.1:0-11925 GCA_031429375.1 Acidobacteriota bacterium
GTTCTTCGCGGTGCGCTCGCTGTTGCGCGGGACGGTGCGGCCGGTCGCATCGAGCCAGCGCCCGGCGCCGCTGCCGAAGGGATCGAGCGTGGTGCGCGTGTTGATCGGCCGCTTCGAGCCGGCAAAGAAAATAGTGGTCACCTGGAAGTCCCAGGGCAGCCGCGTCGAGGTGTTGGCCACCGCGCGGTGCCGCTGATCGCTCGCCGAGAACGACCACTCGTCGGCGAGGTTGAACGGGTTGGTGACGCCGTCGAAGCGATTGCTCTCGTGGTCGCTGTACGTCCACGACAGCGTGTAGCTGCCCGACAGGTCCGTTCTCGCCCACTGCGGGCCGATGCCCCGTCCCTGGAAACCAAATTGCCAGCCGTCGTACTCCGATCCAGCGGTCGTCTCGTAGCGCGTGATCTCGACGAACTGCGGGTACGGCCGTCCGCCGCGAGTCGGGTGGATGGGCAGGTGGGCGGCATCCTCGAAGAAGTTGATGCTGCGCGCGCGCGGCTCGTTGAAGCCTTCCGAATGCACGTAATCGAGCTGCACGGCCATGCGCGAGCCGAGCTGCTGGGCGAGGCCGAACGACACCTGATCCTGGGTTGGCGTCTTGTAGTCGTTGGCGATCGTAACGATGTTGCGGGGCAGGTTCTGGTTCTTGATGTCGTCGAAGGTAACGCCCCCCAGCGGGTTCGAGTACGACGGGTTCAGCATGGTCTGGCTCGCGAATTGGAACAGCAGCGATCGGCGCTCGTTGCTCGAGATATTCAGCAACACCTTGTCGAAGTTGCGGCCGTAGCCGCCGCGGATCACCGTGCGGCCGTTGCCGGCGACGTCGTAAGCGAAGCCGAGCCGCGGCGCAACGTTGTTGTAATCGCCCCGCTTCTCTCCTGGTTCGATTGGACTCTGCAGATCCGTGTTGACCGTGCCCAACTCGATGTCGTATCGGAAACCGAGATTGAGCGCCAGCTTCGGCGACAGCACCCAGTCGTCCTTGACGAACGCGCCGTAGGTGGTGTTGAGGATCTTGTACGACGGATCGCCGAGGACGATAGAGTAGCGCGTCGGCGCCGGGTAGGTCGACGGGTCGTCCGGGTTCCGCGGATCGGTGGAGAACGTGTAGGAGGCGCCCCACGGGTCGGCGCTGGGAAACGCGCCCTTGTAGTGCGGCTGGAAAAACTGTACGCCGGTCTTGACGCTGTGCTCACCGTGCCACGCGGGAATGAAATAGCTCAGGGAGTTGTTGACCTGGACATTGAATTCCTTCCACCACTGCGGCGAGTTGGTGGGCGAGCCGATGACGATCGACGGGAAGGTATGGAGCGGCAGCTTCGAGTTCGACAGCAACTGGTTGTCGATGGCCGAGAAACCGGCGCGGACCTCGTGCACCATCCGGTTGCTGATCACCCACGTCTCGCCCACCGACAGGTCGGTATTCTTCGACGGCCGGCTGTAGCCGTTCGAGAGCGCCGCGCGCTCGCCGACGCCGACGTTGATTTGCTTCCAGTTGTATTTCGACGAACGCGCGAACAGCCGGTGGGTGGGGCTCAGTTGCATGTCGACACGGCCGGAAGTGTAGTGGCGGGTGATGTCGTTGCTGGCCGGCACGTCGATCGCCGCAAAGCCGGTCTTCGGAATCGCGGTGACGGCCCGGCTCTGGTACTCGTAGCTGGCGAAGAAGAACGCGCGATCGCGCTTGATGGGTCCGCCGCCGTTCACGCCGCTTTGCTTTTCGTGGAACGGCTGCACGGTGTTGGTGAAGAAATTCGGCGCGTCGCCCAGCTCGCTGTCGCGGATGAACGAAAACCCGGTCCCGTGCAGTTGATTCGTGCCGGACTTGGTGACGGCGTTAATCACGACCCCCGCCGCGCGGCCGTACTCGGCGTCGTAGCGGTTGGTGATCACTTCGAACTCCTGGATGTTTTCCTGGCTGTAGCCCTGGTTCGAGCCGCCGCAGCACGTCCCGCTCACGTCGACGCCGTCGACCTGGTATTTCGCCATGTCGCCGCCGGCGAACCCCGCGCGCACTGTTCCGGGATTGCCGCGGGCCCCTGGCACCAGCGCCACCAGATCGAGCCAGTTGCGGCCGTTCAGGGGCAGATCCTGCACCTGGCCGGCGCTGACGCGGCCCGACAGCTCTGATTTCTGCGTTTCGACGAGTCCGGCATCACCGCTGACCGTCACTGTTTCCTGGACGGTGGCGAGCGTCATGCTGAAGCTCAGCACCGCCGACTGCCCGACCGCGAGGCGCAGATTCTCGCGCACGACGCTGGCAAAACCGGTGAGGTCGAGCTGCACGCGATACAGTCCCACCGGCAGCGCCGGCATCAGAAATACGCCCGTCTCCGAGGTGACCGTCGTTCTGGTGGCGCCGGTGTCCACGTGCGTGGCGGTCACCGTCACCCCCGGCAGGGCCGAGCCACTTTGATCGACGATCGTGCCTCTCATTTCAGACTGGCTGGTTTGCGCGGCGGCTGGCGCGGCAATGAGGATCGCCAGGCCGAGGATGCAGAGCGTGGGAAGCAGACGCCTGACATGGGTTCTCGAACGCATTTGGCCCCTCCGTTGAAACATCTGGTGGACTATGCGCCTCGTGGCGCCACGGCGTCAATGGATGGGAAGGTCTGCGTGAGCTCATGGCTTGCCTATCCGAAGCTCATGCTGAATTCAGCGAGCGCGTGGCTTGCCATGAGCGAGCGATTGAGGCGGCTTGTGTTGGTCAGCCTCTTTGCGTACGCTGGTGTCATGTTTGCGACAGCCATCGTTGAAGGCAAGGTCGTCCGGTTCAAGCTGTCCCCGGCGCTGGTCCGAGCACAGCGCCAAAACCGCGGCAAGACAATGACCGAAGGCGAGGCGGTTGCGTTCGTCGAAGCGAAGCGACGCGCACGGGCGCTGCGACGCGCCAGGCCCTATCTTGCGAGTCGTTCTTGACACCTGCATTCTGAAGCTCGCGACCTTCCCGGCCGAGAACAACGCGTCGGCGCTCATTTTCGAACTTGCGCGCGCGGGCCTCATCGAGGCGTGGGTCAGTCCGGCCATCCTCGAAGAGTACGCGGACGTACTCGGCGACCACCCGGAATTCGTCGCTGAAATTGTCGGGAGCTTCTCCGTTTGCTATCCCCTCACAGAGCTCAGTGTCATCCGACACGAACCCGACAACCGTTTTCTGGAATGCGCGCTGGCAGTAAGCGCCGAGTTTATCGTCACGGTAAACACGCGCCTGGCCGAGGGCGTCGACATCCGCACGATCCAGTTGATGCTCGGACATGCCGACATCAAGCAGACGCAGCGGTACCTGAACATCACCGATGAGGAACTCAGGAAGGCGATGACCGGTACGTGGGAACGCCGACGCCAGTTGAAGGCGATCGGGCAGTAACGAACCGCGACGGGTTGTCCGTCATTTGTCAGTCACGCTCGAGAACGTGCACCATCAAGGCAAGATTTTAAGGGGGGCGCCAACACCGACCGCGGTCGTAAAGTTAGCGGCGGCAGTCACTTGCAGAAATGCCAGTCGAATGGCCCGTCATGAGCGAGCGATTGAGTCGCCGAAGGCGGCCCGATCGCGAGTCGAATGGCGCGCCCGGCAGGGATCGAACCTGCGACCCCCGGCTTAGAAGGCGCGTCGTCCGGTTATGGCAAGACGGTTATGAAAGAGAGCGAATCCAATCGCCATACACCGGCCGAATGCCCGCCACATTTCGTGATTCTATCGGTCTTCGGACCAAGCCCAATAACCGATATAGCGCCCTGGCGGACGTTCGCTCAGGCGATAGCTACCGCATCCCTGCCGACGCCGGGGCGGTGAACACGAAATAGTCGTACACGTAGCGCGAGATCTCCGCGATCATCCGCTCCACGTCGGCCGACTCGGCGCGGGTCCGCTTGCTCAGCACGCTGACGGCGACGTGCCCCGCGCCGTGCGGCAGATAGATGATCCCCACGTCGTCAATCGTGCCGCCGACCGAGCCCGTCTTGTGCGCCACAACCGTGTCGCGCGGGAGCAGCCCTTTGATGCGCGCCGTTCCGGTGCGGCAGCGCTTCATCAGCTCGAGCATCGCCGATGACGCGTCTGGGTCGACCACCTGGCCGCGCCACAACAGCTCCAACAGCCGGGTCATGTCGCGCGGCGACCCTTGGTCGCGCGCGTCGTTCGCGTACGTCGTGTCGCGCGCCAGCCGCGCCGCTTCGTCTTCAGGCGGCCGCCGGATCAGCGGCTGCAGCTCCTTCGCCGTACGCGCCTTCAGGCGGGCGGTGTCCCGCCCGCCGTAATCGAGGATCAGTTCCTGCGTTGTCCGATCGACGCGGATGCCGGTGAGCCCCAGCGCGCGCATCCGCGCCGTGACGTTGGCGGCGCCGACCCTCGTCAGCAGGATGTCGGTGGCGGAGTTGTCGCTGATCATCATCATCAGGTTCGCGAGATTACGCACGCTCAGCGAGACCCCGGGCAGATCGAAGTTGACCGAGATGTCGCCGCTGCCGATGTGCTGATCGGTCAGGGCCAGCTCGTGCATCTCGTCGAACGTGACCTTGCCCGCGCGCTCCTGCGCATACAGCTCCACCAGGATCGGCAGCTTGAACGCGCTGGCCAGCGGGAACGGCTCGTCGGCGCGCACGCCGACCTCGACGCCCGTCTCCAGGTGCTTGACGAAGACGCCGACGTCGCCCATGGCAGCGGGGATCGCCTGCTCGATCTGCAGGCGCAGCCGCTCGATCGCGGACGGCGCCTGCGCGCGCAGATTCGGGATGGCGGCGGCCAAGCCGACCAGAGCCACCGCAACTCGCACGTAACCTGTCTTGTGCATCACTGGTTCCCCCTGACCCCCAGCCGCTAGAAGTCGACTCGCAGGCCGAGCTGCACCTGGCGCGGATCGTTCGCCGACTGCGGCCGCCCGAAGAACGCCGACTGAATGCTGGTGGTAAACGGCGAGTAGTTGGCACGGTTGATCACGTTGAAGCCTTCCGCGATCAGCTCCAGCCGCCGCCGCCCCATCTGCAACACCTTCGACAGCCGCAGGTCGGCGGACCGGAAATTCGGCCCGCGGAACGCGTTCCGCGACAGCGTGCCGGGACGGTTCACCGGAATCGAGAAGTGTCCGTACGCGGTGTTGCCGTTGGTCGGATACACCCCGTTCGGATCGGGGTCGGGACGGTCGCCGGTGCGGCTGTCGTTGTTGGTGTCGCGGCCCGACACGGGATTGAACGGGTACGCCGAGCGCACCTGCAAGATGCCCGCGAGCCGCACGCCGAAGGGCAGCAAAACTTGACCGGTCATGCTCAGATTGTGGCGCGCGTCGACGTCGGCGGGGCCCCAGTCGGCCTTCAGGTTGTACTGGTCGGTCGGCAGCGTCGTCGAGTTCCTGGCCTCCGAATCCGACTTGGTGTTGGACAGCGTGTAGGACGCCTGCAGCCGCCAGCGCGACGAGAACCGGCGGTCGGCCGACAGCAGCAGCGCGTGGTGCGTGCGGTCGCCGGTCGACTCGTGAATCAGCCGCCGGCCAACGCCCGTGTTTGGCCGGACCGTCGTCCCGGTCACCGGCGCGTTGAGATCGCGCCGCCGGAGCTGGTCGTAGCCGCGGACGTAGACATAGTCGGCGCTCACCGCAAATCCCTCGCCGACCTCCTGCTTCACGCCAGCGGTCAGGTGCGACGCGTACGGCGTGTTCATGTTCGGGTCGAACAGCTCGGTATTCGCCGGGGCGGGCGCCCGCGGGCTGCCCCCGAACGGATCCGGATACCCGGGATTACTCAGGACGATGAAGTCGGTGGCGTTGATCACGTTCAGCACGATGATCAGCCACTGGTTCAGCGTGATCTGATCCTGGAAGAGCCCGCCGCCGCCGCGAATGACGGTCTTCGCCGTGTTCGACGGATCGAAGGCGAACGCCAGGCGCGGCGACACGTTGTTCTTGTCCTCGAGTATGCCGGCATACGACTCGTAGTCGTACCGCACGCCCAGGTTCAGCGTGAGGTTCGAGAGCGGGCGCCAACTGTCCTGCACGAACGCCGCATAGATGTTGTTGGGAATGACGAAGTCGCTCGACCCGACGCGACGCGTGTAGGTGGTCGGATACGTCGCGCGGTCGTTGGCGTCGAAGGCATCTCGCGGGAAGATGAACTGGCCGTCGCAGAAGTTGCAGAAGAACCCGTCGAGCACGGGGCGGCTGAAGTCGATTCCCGCCTTGATTTCGTGCTCGCCGCCGAGCCCGGTGAGGTGCCACGAGAAGTTGTCGACCACCTGCAGGCGCGACTCGGTGGTCTGCTGCGGATCCGAGGACGCCTTGCCCTGGTTGGAGCTTGCGAACGACAGCTCGGGTCCGCTTGGCGTGTTCGGGCGCGAGCCGCCGGGACGCCGGCCGTAGGCGACGCGCAGCTCGTTCAGCCGCGTCGACCCGAGCACGCTGGTCAGCGACGAATAGACGTCGTGGTTGCGGAACCAGCTCGTCGCGCCGTACTCGAGCGTGCTGCGGCCGCCGACGCCTGCGTTGGTCTCGTCGAACACGTCTTCGTTGGCGCGGACGGTCAAGTTGTGGGACGGCGCGAGCTGATAGTCCACCTTCGCGAAGAACTGATGGCGGTCGCTCGGGTGCTCGAACTCGCCGCGCTGCGCGGGCGTGGTGACGACCGCCGTCTCGTCCTGGTGCGTGCGCTCGTAGGACCCGAAGAAGAATGCCCGCTCGCGCCGCAGCGGCCCGCCCGAGAAGCCTCCGTACTGCTGCCGATCGAACGGTGCCTTCGCCGTCGCGAACGCGTTGCGCGCGTCGAGTCCGTCGTCGCGGTGATAGAGGAACAGGCGGTGCTCGAAGGCGCTGGTCCCCGAGCGCGTGACGACGTTGACCACGCCACCCGAGGCCTGGCCGAACTCGGCCGCATACTGCTGCGTCATCACGCGGAACTCGCGGATGTTCTCTGACGAGTACCCCGCCCGATTGCCGCCGGTCCACGCGCGATCGTTGGTCACGCCGTCAACGAAGTACGTGTTCGACAGGCTGCTCTGCATGCCGCCGATGCGATCGCCCGACAGCACGTCGGGCGTGAGCCGCGTCAGGTCGGCGAAGTTGCGCCCGTTGAGCGGCAGCGCGTCGATCTGCCGCCGGTCGACGACGCTCGACACATCCGACTTGGTCGTCTCGACCAGCGGCGCGTCGCCGCTGACGAGGATCGACTCGGACACGCCCGCCACGGTCAACTCGAGGTCAATCGCCGCTTCCTGGCCGACGAACAGTTGCAGACCGGTTCGCGTGCGCGTGACGAATCCCGACAGCTCCACGCGGATATCGTAGGTACCCGGCCTGAGAGCCGTGAGGCGGTAGCGGCCGTTCCCGTCGCTGACGACCGTCGTCTGGACGTCGGTCTCAACGTTTCTGGCGGTCACCGTTGCGCCCGGCAGCGCGGCCTTCTGCGCGTCGATGACGGTGCCGAGGACGGCGGCGGTGGTGGTCTGCGCGTCAGCGCCCGGGAGTCCGGCGGCGATGAGGCAGATGGTCGCGAGGAAAGATCGGAAACGCATGACGGCCTCCCTTGTCACAAATGTCAGCGTGTAAGCGAGCCTGGATCTTGGACACAGGATACAAACGCTGTCAATGACCTTGAGACAGTTCGCGAAGCTCGTTCATCTTCAGCACACGATGCCATTCGCCGCGGGTGCTGTGAAGCGATCTCCGGCATTCATGGCCGGTGATCATCGCCCGTTCCGGTCGGCGGCGAACTACCAATCAGACCGGGACATTTCTGAATTGCGGGGGAAGAGCACAGATCGGAATCCGTTCGATGTCGGCGCAAACTTTCGCGACCGGTCATTCTTTTCGATTCAGCTTCGCCAGGCGAACTGGTCGCCTGGCGAAACCCGCGGATTCCCTAGAAAATGGTGCGCCCGGCGAGACTCGAACTCGCGCCCCCCGGCTTAGAAGGCCCGTCGTCCGTGACGCCCAAGAAGGGCCTGCATTTACGGATCTTGCGCCGGGCAACGGTTATATATCTAGCGGTTATCTTTTGCGCGCCATACGCAGCCAGGTTGATCAACTGGAGGCCGGAAATGGCGAGTCGTCCGCTGATTTAGACCCACCGCTGATAACCGATCCGCGCGCGCCGGTCGAAGATGCGGGAGATTCTCGACGTCGTGTGTGCCGGCCACAGCTATCTCGATTTCACTGATGTGAAACGCCCGTAGCGCGTTCGGGCGTCAGGATGGCTATGCGTCCGACGGGGGGCGATGACGATCGGTCAGCCCGGCTCTCCGTTCGAAGTACGCCTCGATCGGCGGGAGGATCCCCAGCACCACCAGCGTGAGCACCGCCGTCGCAGTCGCGAGCGCGTACTGTCCCATGCCGGCGGCAACGCCGATCGCCGCATTCACCCAGATCGTCGCCGCGGTCGTCATCCCGTGGACCGTGTTGCCGCTGCGCAGAATCGCGCCGCCGCCGAGGAATCCGATGCCGGTGACGATTTGCGCCGCGATGCGATCGGCGGTCCCGCTCTCGTGGCCCATCGAGATCGACAGGATCGTGAAGAGCGCCGACCCAAGTGCGATCAGGATGTTGGTGCGCAGGCCCGCCGGTTTCTGGCGGTACTCGCGCTCCAGGCCGACTGCGGCGCCGAGGCCGGCCGCCAGCAGTAAACGCCAGGCGAGATCAGCAGGTAGCATAAGGTCTGGATCCTAACCCGTTTACGCCATGGACGCAGACATCGTCCGCTCGACGCGCGCCTACGAGGCGTGGCTGGCCTCCCAGACGCGTGTGGTGAGCGCTGACCTGCGCCTCAAGCACCTGCGGATGGCCGAGAGCCCGCTCGAATTCCTGCGCGCGACCTTCTATCGCTGGTTGCAGCGATGGTCCGCACTGCGGGCGTCGCTCGTCGGCGCACCGGCACTGATCGCGGTCGGCGACCTCCACGTCGAGAATTTTGGGACCTGGCGGGACGCGGAAGGGCGGTTGATCTGGGGCGTCAACGACGTGGACGAGGCGTGTGTGCTGCCGTACACGCAGGATCTCGTCAGGCTCGCGACCAGCGCCTGTCTCGCCGGGCACCAGGGACACTTTGCGTTATCGAACCGCGTCGTGTGCGACGCGATCCTCGAGGGCTATGCCGCGTGCCTTGAACGCGGACACCGTCCGGTCGTGCTCGAAGAGCGGCACGCGTGGCTGCGCCAAATCGCGCTCAACGAGCTCCGCGATCCGTCGACCTACTGGAGCACACTGCTGAAGCTGCCCGTGGCACGCGGGACCGCGCCGCACAGCGCGCTGCGCTCGATGCTGCCGTCCGGCGTGGACGAGTACCGCGTGCACAAACATGTCGCCGGAGTGGGCAGTCTGGGACGGGAGCGGTTCGTCGCGATCGCGGACTGGGCCGGCGGGCTCATCGCGCGCGAAGCCAAAGCGTGGGTGCCTTCGGTGGCCCGGTGGGCGAAGGCGTCGCCGCGCGCGGATGCGGTCGACGCATTGCTGGCGCAGGCGATTCGCGCCGCCGATCCCTGTTTCGCCGTGCGCAAGCCGTGGATCCTTCGTCGACTTGCGCCCGATTGTTCGCAAATCGGTCTCGCGGATCTTCCGAAGAAGCGCGACGAGCGGAAGCTGCTCCGCGCCATGGGATGGGAGACCGCCAACATGCACGGCCGCGGCGCGCGCCGGGCCGTGACGCGCGATCTGTCCTCGCGCAAGAGCCGATGGCTCCTGCGTGCGGCGGTCGAGATGCTCGACGCCACCCTCGAGGACTGGCGCGCCTGGAAGCGCGCGCGAATCCGCCCTACTTACCCCTGAGATCCTTTATCTTGTTCCTGAAGAGCGTCAGCGCGATGCGGCCGCGGTTCGGTTCGCCGCGTGCCAGCGCTTCCGCCATGTGCAACGCCTGCTTCGCCGTGACGCGGGCGGGCATCGGCGGCTCGAACGGATCCACGACCGCTTCACAGAGCGCCGGGCCATCGGCGCGCATCAGGGCCTCCAGCGCGCCGCGCACTTGGTCGGGGCGCTCGCACCGGACCCCGATCCCTCCGCACGCTTCCGCGAACTTCACGAAATCGATCGGCTCCAGCGACACGCCGTACTCAGGGTTGCCGAGGAAGACCATCTGCTCCCATTTGATCATCCCGAGCGCGTTGTTCTTGATGATGACGATCTTGATCGGCAGGCGGTATTTCACCGCCGTAACGAACTCGCCCATCAGCATCGTGAACCCGCCGTCGCCGACGAAGGCGACCGACTGGCGGCCGGGATAGGCGATCTGGGCCGCGATCGCGTAAGGCAGCCCGTTGGCCATCGAGGCGAGATTGCCCGAGCAGGAAAACAACTGGCCGCGCTTGATCTGGATGTAGCGCGCCGCCCACGCGGTGATGGTTCCCGAATCGGTCGAGATAATCGCATCGTCGGCCAGCAGATCGCTGAGCGTGTCGGCCACGACCTGCGGCTTGAGCGGCACCTCGTCCCGGTGTGAGCGGGCGTGCAGCAGTTCGCGCCATTCCGTCATGTTCGCTTGCGCTTGCTCGAGAAACGTGCGGTCCTCGCGACGGCGGATCTGCGCCAGCAGGACCTGCAGCGTCGCCTTCGCGTCGCCGCACAACCCGATCTCCACGGGGAAGCGGAGCCCGATACGCGAGGGATCACGATCGATCTGCACACCGCGGCAGCGGTCGTGCTTCGGGTAGAACTCCATGTACGGGAAGCTCGTGCCGACCATCAGCAGCGTGTCGGCCTGTTCCATCGCCTGTTCCGACGGCGCGGTCCCCAGAAGGCCAATGCCGCCGGTGGTGAACGGTGAATCGTCCGGCACGGTCCCTTTGCCGAGCAGCGGCTTGACGATAGGCGCGGCCAACAGGTCCGCGAGTTGCTCGAGCTCCGCGCCGGCACCCAGTGCGCCCTGCCCGGCGAGGATGACGGTCTTCTTTCCGGCGTTCAGCACATCGGCGGCGGCCCGGACCTCCTCTAGGCGCGGCACGACAATCGGCGGCTGCCACGCGTCCGACGTGTGTCCTTCGACTTGTTTCGCCGACGGCTCATCGTCGCTGACGGCTTGATCCTGTAGATCGACGGGGCAGGTAATGTGGGCGACGCCGCGGAACGAAAGCGCGGCGCGGCAGCCGGTATCCACGAGCGCGCGGACATGGCCGGCACCGAGGATCTGCTGGTTGTAGACGGCGACGTCCTTGAACAGCGAGAGGAGATCGACTTCCTGCTGATACCGCGTGCCGATGAGATCGTGATACGTCTGCCCGGTGAGGGCAAGCACGGGCGCGCCGTCCATCTTGGCGTCGTACAGACCGTTAAGCAGATGAATCGCGCCCGGCCCGGATGTCGCCAGGCACACACCGAGCCGGCCGGTGTATTTCGCGTAGGCGCACGCCATGAACGCCGCCGATTCTTCGTGGCGGACCTGCACGAAGGTGATGCGGTCCTGCCGTGTGCGGAGTGCTTCCATGATTCCGTTGATGCCGTCGCCGGGCAGCCCGAAGACGACGCTCACCCCCCAGTCGATTAGACGGTCGGCGAGTACATCCGCGGTTGTGCGTGCCATGTCATTGCTGCCTTTCGAGAATCCTGACTCTCGATCATGCGAAGGGAAAAAATATTCATGTGTTCGATATCGCACAGCTGCTTACAAACCGATCCGCTAGCGTGGGGCCTGCCTGGGAGGCCACGATGAAGATTGTCAATGTGACGGTCGGGTTGGCTGCGGTCGGGTTGGCTGTGGTCGCTTTGGGTGCGTTGGCTGGAGCCCAGACGCCGGCCCCGCGCGCTCTGACCAGCTACTCGCCCGTGGCGCAAACCGAGCCATTCGCTCAGATCATGGCGCGGATGCGCGCCGCGAAGCCCGACATCACCAATCGGCACCAAGCCCTCCTGGCCGAGCGGTACGATCTTTCTGATCGCCGGGCCGTCGGAGTGACGATGTCTCGGGGCAAGGCGGTTCAAGAGGGCGCGCGTGCCAGGCTGCCCGCCGGCGTCACGT